>RXJA01000364.1 GCA_003963455.1 Hyphomicrobiales bacterium | reverse complement strand
TTGAACTCGCGGCTGAACTTCCTTCTTTGCATTCCCACTCTCCAGTTCCGTCAAACACCTTATCTCGGTGTCCACGAAACCGGCAGCAGGCCAGATTGACCAATCTTGTCGGATTTTCGAAGAGAGAACCATGGCTAGGTATCGCACACACAGCATCGAGTTTAAGCGTCAGGTCGCGCATGAATATCTGTCTGGCGAGACGCTGCATGGATTGGCGAAGCGCCACGATATCCAGAGCCAATTGATCCGCGTCTGGGTTCGCAAGTATGAGGAACGCGCTCTTGATGAGGATGCGCAGGCGGCCGATCTCATCCAGGAATATGAGGCTCGCATCGCTGCGCTTTGATGCATGGGATCACCCAAGCCCCTACATGTTCGGCGCCTACCAGCGACAGATTTTCGCCGCCGGGGAATGGGGCGGCGAATGGCATCCCGATTTCGCCCCGAAGCCGGGCCACCTTATTGCCACCGAACATTGGGTAAGCAGCGGCTTTGCCAACACCAATCTCGATACGCTGCTGAAGCAGCAGGGCATCACCCATGTCGTGCTGATCGGGCTGATCGCCAAAACCTGCATCGAGAGCACCGGCAAATATGCCGTCGAGCTCTGCTATCACGTCACGCTGGTCCGCGACGCGACGGCGGCCAGTGCAGAGGCGATGCACTGCGCGCATGACATCAACGGCCCCACCTATGCGCACGCCGTGATCACCACTTCCGATCTGGTCACCGCGCTTGCCACGCCTGCATTGGCCCCGATCGAAGGAGTATGATGATGAGCGATCTCCTCGAACGCCGGCGTTGTCACGTTGTTTGAAATGCGACCGCGTGATGCCGACACCGTGCTTTTCAGGCAGGCCGTGCACTCACGGCTTCCCACGTTGCCATTGCCTGGCGTCGATGGGTTCGAATTTGGGCTGCGGAGCGGTTGGTCTGCGATGGGACGAAAAGGTTTCGGACGGCGGAGAAGATCGACACGAAATGCTGCAATGAGCCGACCGACCTGAAACCCTGTCGCGTTCGCTCCCGTTTTCGGAACGGCGGGTGAGAATTCTCCGCCCGGTTGTTCAAGCCTTTATGCGAGTGTTCCACGTTCTGGCGTTGAGCCGCCCCGTAGGAGCGCAATTTGTCGGTGACCATACGCTTTGGCGGCAAGCCCTGCTCCTTCAGAAGTCGCGTCAGCAGGCGTCTGGCGGCCTTGGTGTTGCGGCGCGTCTGGACGATCCTCGTCGAGCAAATATCCGTCCTGATCAAACGCTCTCCACAACCAGCATTTCTGACCGTTGATGCGCACCACGACTTCATCGAGGTGCCAGACATCATCTTTCGTTGGCGCCTTGCGGCGTATGCGGCGCGCATAATCCGGGCCGTGCTTTCAGCACCATCGGCGGATGGTCTCGTAGGAAACGAGGATCCCGCGATCGAGCAGCATTTCCTCGACATCGCGCAGCCTCAGATTGAAGCGGAAGTAGAGCCAGACAGCACGGGCGACGATTTCGATCGGATAGCGGTGGTTCTTGTAGGTGGGTGCACTCACGGTCATGGGCGCGCTGCTACCTCAATTCCCTTACCGCTCAATCAATGTGACAGAACCGCCGCAACTTCTGACTAGCAAAACCGGGACTGGCTTAAGCGGGCTTCGACATTCGGATCTCGATTGCCTTTGCCCCGAGCGCGCCGGCGATGCGGCGGGTATCGACGTTTGAACTGCCGGAGAAATAGTCGGAGCTGCGCAATACGGCGACGTTCGCGAGCCCCACTTGCTGGAACAAGTCAAGATAGTCTTCCTCGGTCGAGGCACCCACGACGCATTCGGCCCACAGCTTGGGATTGGCGCGCGAGCTTTCGCCGATCGGTTTCGCCACGACGATGTCGGCGATCTGGACCGCGCCGCCGGGGCGGAGCACCCGAAAGATTTCGGCGAAGGCGCTCCGCTTGTCCGGCACCAGATTGAGCACGCCGTTGCTGGTGACGACGTCGACGCTCGCATCGGGCAGCGGGATGTCCTCGGCATTGCCTTCCAGCACCCGGACGTTTTTTACACCAGCCCGCTCGATGTTTTCGCGCAGTTTGTCGAGCATGGCGGCAGTCATGTCGAGACCGAAGACGGCGCCCTCGGGGCCCACAAACCGGGCGACAGAGAGCGCGTCCGTTCCCGAACCCGAACCGATATCGAGGACACGGTGGCCGCGTCCGATTACCTCGGCGCGAAAGGGGAAGCCAACCCCCGCGAAGGATTCCAACGCCGTCGCCGGTAGCGCGTCGAGCCAGGGCTCAGGGTAGCCGACGAAGAGGCAGGCTCGTCTGCCAGTCGGGAAGTGAAAGACCCTTTCGGGCTCGCACGCCACAGCCGTATACATATCGCGGACGGCAGCCAGAATTTGCTCGCGATTAAATCCCAGAACTGCAACCATCGCGCGCCGGCCTCCGCAGCTTGCTAAAACTGATCGATAAGTTGCCTGATCTTCCGCCTGAGCCTCAGGGGCGGCCGCTTTAGAGCCACCTCGCGCACTTTTTGACGCAGGGCGACCTCAAAGTCCGCCCGCGAGCAGCAACTGCGACACTCTTCAAGATGCTGTTCGATGCGCTCCCGCCGTCCCTCCTCCACCTCCCCGTCGAGAAAGGCGAGAAGATGCTCCACGACTTCCTCGCAGCGTATGTTCTTGCTTTCAGGCATCGGCAACCTTCATCTCGGGAGTCTTCAATCCCGCCTCCTCGGCTTGCCGCCAGAGCGCTCGCTGCAGCAGGCAGCGCGCCCGGCTCAGACGCGAGCGCACCGTGCCCATCGGCAGACCAAGTGTCTCGGCGGTCTCAGCGTAGGACTGGCCATTGACTTCGATCATGACCAGGACGGTCCTGAAGACAGTGGGCATGGCGTCGATCGCCGCCTCGATGTCCTGGCGGAGCATCTTGTTGACCAGCTCCTGCTCGGGATTGCTCCACCACAAGAGGAACGGCTGATGCATCTTTTCGAAGAGCGAAAACTGGCAATCCTCATCATCGATGTCGAGCGCCTCGAAGCTTTCGAGACGCGTGCGGCGCTGGTTCGAAATGAAGGTGTTGGCAAGGATGCGCATCAGCCACTTGTGGAAGCACCGGCGGTCAGCAAGCTGACCGAAGTGGGCCCAGCCCTTCATCACCGTCTCCGCGACCAAATCCTCGGCGTCCACGGGATTGCGCGTCAGTCGCAGCGCGGTGCCGTAGAGGCTGTCCATCAGCCTCTCGATTTCGGCCCGGAAGAACGCCTGATCGGAATCCTCGCCCATGTCACATAATGCCAGCACCTCTGGTTGCCCGCAATCCGGGCTTCGCTGAGCCTCTATCAACAAGGTCAGGGTTTGACAGCCAGAATCGACACACTCTTGACCCCGTATTTGCGGCTCGCCCCTTTCGCATTATCGGAGATGAACTGGTAGGCTGGGTTGTCCTCCACAGTCTCGACCCGCAGCCCGGCGCCCTTTATCAGCGTGCGATAGCTGTCCTGCTGCGCTGCGCCGCCTATGCAGGCCGCCCAGAGCGTCGAGTTGCAGACAATGCTCTCGGGCAACTGGATTTCGGTCACGATATCGGAAATGGCGAGCCGGCCGCCGGATTTGAGCAGCCGCGCCGCCTCCTGGAAAACTTTTCCCTTATCGGTGGCAAGGTTGATGACACCGTTGCTGATGACGACATCGGCGCATGCCGCAGGGAGGGGAACCTCCTCGATATAGCCCTTGAGATAGGTGACATTGGTGAAGCTGTCGGCATCGCGCAGTCGCTCGGCCTTCGCCCGCTGCTCATCGGTCATGTCGATGCCGGTCACCTTGCCCTTTTTGCCGACATGAAGCGCGGCGATGAAGGTATCCATCCCCGAACCGCTGCCGAGGTCGACGACAGTCTCGCCCGCCGCAAGGGCAGCGAGATGGAAGTAGTAGCCGACGCCGGCGAAGGAGGCGATCGCCTCGGCCGGCACGCGGTCGAGATCACCGGTTGGATAGCCGAGGCGCTCGGCGAGCGCCCGGCCCATCTCGAAGTGGAATTCGCCGTCCGGATTTTCGGCCACGGCCCGATACATATCCTTGACCTTGGTTTCCAGGTCTTTCGGGTCGAACGATACAGTTGCCCCAGTCATGACAAGAACCTCCCGTGAATTGCCGCAGACGCGTTCGGTCAAAAGGAGAGCGTTGCGGCGCCTGCCTTGATCCGCTCGTGCATCTTGCTCGAGCCGGCGATCTCGACGCCGGGGATTAGGTCGTCCTGCCATAACCACGGGCTTTCACGCAGGGCGTGCAGGCCCAGAGCTGTCCGCCGCGCCTGAGAAAATCCTGGATAAGGGCGGCGAGCGGCTCCAACGGCTCCACGTGGGTCATGTCGATCGCCTTCTTGCGGACAAGATCGACGGCAGCGCTGGTCAGGAAGACCGAAACCTTCAGGCCAGCCGTCATGCCCCCATTTGCGATGGTAAAGGCAACGGAAGACAGTTCGTGATCCGCACCATGTGTCATCATTACCACGAGATCCTGAGTCGCTTCGGCCATCTTACCCTCCGTTGTTCACGGGCTTCTGCTGCCCGGTGACGTGAAGGACGCAGCCTTGCCGAAAAAGTTCCCGAAGCCGGTCTCGCCAGTGGGCGAAAGGTCTTAGCCGTCGTGGGTTTGCTTAGAGTGGTTGCTCAATGATATCTGGCCGCTGCAGCTAGGCCATCAGCGCCAGCGCGATCAACGCGCCGGCAGTGGCGTCTACTGCCCCCCAGTTCCTTCTTCCTGTCGAGAACTTGCCTGATGTCTTACATAAGCGCACACTAAAATTCCGAGGAGGGACCCACCAACAAGATCAGGAGGAAATCATGAATGCCATGAGCTTTGCCACCCTTGAAGGCGGCAAGACTGCTATTGATGCCGCAGCCATCGAAGCACTTTCGGCACAGATACGTGGCACGGTGCTGAGAGATGGTGACGCTACCTATGACGACGCGCGAAGCATCTGGAATGGTATGATCGACCGGCGGCCTGGACTGATTGTAAGTTGCGTCGGAGCCTCCGATGTCGTTACCGCTGTGAATTTCGCCCGGGAAAACGGGCTCCTCGTATCCGTGCGCGGCGGCGGCCACAACATTGCCGGCAGCGCCGTCTGCGACGGCGGTCTGATGATCGATCTGTCGTTGATGAAGTCGGTGCGGGTCGATGTCGCGGCGAAACGGGCATGGGTCGGACCAGGCGCCACGCTTGCCGATGTCGACCGGGAAACGCAGGCCTTCGGATTGGCGTTGCCGACCGGCATCAATTCAACCACCGGTATCGCAGGCCTGACGCTGGGGGGCGGCTTCGGCTGGATCACCCGCAAGTTCGGGCTGACGGTCGACAATCTCGTATCGGCCGACGTGGTCACCGCCGACGGCAAGTTGCTGCGCGCCAGCGAGAGCGAGAACCTCGATCTGTTCTGGGCGCTACGGGGCGGAGGCGGCAATTTCGGCGTCGTCACGGCGTTCGAGTTCCAACTCCATCAGTTCGGGCCGCAAGTGCTGTCAGGGCTCGTCGTCCATCCCTTCGCCGATGCCGAGAAAGTGCTGCGGGAATATCGTGAGGCGCTAGCAACCGCACCTGACGAACTGACCTGCTGGGTGGTCATGCGGCAGGCGCCGCCGCTGCCCTTCCTGCCGGCCAAATGGCACGGCAAGGAGGTGCTGGTGCTGGCCATGTGCTATTGCGGCGACATCCAGGCCGGCGAAAGGGCGACGCAGAAGCTTCGTGCCATCGGCGCACCGATTGCCGATGTCGTCGGATCCAATCCGTTTACGGGCTGGCAGCAGGCCTTCGATCCGCTGCTTGCGCCCGGTGCCCGCAATTACTGGAAGAGCCACGACTTCACTGAGCTTTCCGACAGCGCGCTCGAGGTAATCACAGCGGCGATTGCCAGGCTCCCGGGTCCGGAATGCGAAATATTCCTCGGTCATGTCGGCGGAGCCGCGGGCCGCATCAAGGCGGACGCCACCGCGTTTCCGCAACGCAGCTCGCATTTCGTCATGAACGTCCATGCCCGCTGGCGCGAACCGGCAATGGACAGGGCCTGCATCGACTGGGCTCGCGGTATCTACGAAGCGGCACGGCCCTACGCCGCCGGCACGGCTTATGTCAACTTCATGCCAGAGGACGAGGTCGACCGGATCGAAGCGGCCTATGGCGGCAACTATCGCCGGCTGCTGGAGATCAAGCAGCGCTACGACCCGCAGAACCTGTTTCGCATGAACCAGAATTTGCGGACGAAAGAGAGCCTGCGCGCCGCATAAGGCGCGCAGACCCGCACCGGATCTCAATTGCCCGCACGGGGTTATCTGTTCAACAGGGCAGGGCAGCGCATTGGCCAGATAGGACGACCCGTCGGAATCTAGGGAGCCGGCGCTTAGACAAAAACCCGACCGTTCGAGAACGGCAGCTATTCGGGTTAGGCGACTATTCACACCCCTTGGTATGCCGCACCAACTCCGGCCCGAAGTTTCTGGCGTTGAGCCGCTTCGCCAAGGCGAAAGCGTCGTCAAGGGAATACAGGAACGTATCCGGATGTCTGGCGATCCAGCGTTCACCTGATGAGCGCGACGCGAAGAAGTAGACGGAGTGGCGGAACTTCGCCATCACGTTGGCAGCGGACGTGCCGAAAACCTTAGAATCGGGCAGGACAAACGAGACGACTGCCTCGGTTGGTTCGACTGACGCGATCCGGTCTGGCGCCACTACCAGGCGCACCATCTCGCCGCTTTCCGGGTCAGTTGACGTGACGCGTGCAGGAAGGCCGAGGATTTCGGGGATGAATAGGCTATCCCAGGCACACCACGTCGATAGATAGTCCGCCGACTTCGAAGCGATGATACATCGGCGCGGTCGCCAGGCCGCCGAAGCCGAGCACCGCTCCCTGATCGTCAAAATAGACGAAAGGCTTGATCGAATCGCGCTGGAGAAGCGCATGGCTCGTCGCGGCGGCGATCCCGAGCGCCCGGCCCAGCTGCGCGGCATCGACCGCGTGACCTTTTGCAAGTTCGCGGTACAACGTCACCGCTGCGCGTTGCTCTTCGGGCGAGAATTGCCTCAGGTGGCCTTCCAAATCTTGCCAGTACTGCTCCAGGGAGGGAACCTTCGGCTTCGTCTTGGTCATGGTGCGCTCCGCTCCACACTTGTGGAGGCTCTGGTTTCACCGCCCGATCCTTCTAAGCTCTGCCCCCATCAACCGGCACAGCAGGAGAGTTTCTTCACGTCCCTGTCGAACGCCAGAGCCGCGAGTTTCACGCCCTCGACGGTCGTGAGATAGGGAAAGATCGTCTCCGACAGGTCATCGATCGTAAGGCCGCAGCGGATGGCCAGGGCTGCCGTCTGGATGCTGTCGGCGCCCTCAGGCGCCAGGATGTGGGCGCCGAGCAACTTGCGGGTTGCCGCATCGGCGACGAGCTTGATCAGCCCCCTTGTGTCGCGGGCCGCGAACGCGCGTGGCAAATCATCAAGCGAGAGCACCGAGGTCCGCACGATATGCCCGGCGGCGTGGGCTTGCGCCTCTGTCAATCCGACGCTGGCCACCTGAGGGTCCGTGAAGACAATGGCGGGCATGGTGGTGTTGTCGTAGCGCAGCCCGTTGCCGTTCAAGGCGTTCCTGGCCGCGAGCTTGGCGCCATAGGCTGCCATGTAGACGAACTGGTCCTTGCCGGTGACGTCACCAGCCGCATAGACGCCCGGCTTCGATGTGCGCATACGGTCGTCAATGACGATTGCGCCGGTAGATGCCTGAGCGACGTCCGCTTGGGAAAGTCCCAGTCCTTCGGTGTTCGGCGTGCGCCCCGTTGCTACAAGCATTCGTTCAGCGGTCAGTATATCCGGGCGGCCGCGCTTGATTATCGCGAGGGCCACACCGCCATCATCGGTTTTGTGGACGGATTCATAGGTCAAGCCACCAACAATCGTGACCCCTTCATCGGCCAGATAGCCCACCAGCGCCTGCCCGATCTCCGGTTCTGCCTCGGGCAGAAGGCGGCTGCGAAAGACCAGCGTCACCGCGACACCGGCGCGCGCGAAAGTCTGCGCCAGCTCGGCCCCGACATAACCCCCGCCGAGCACGATCATGGAACGCGGCAGCTCATTCAGCGACAGGGCTGTCGTGCTGTCGAGAGGCGCAACGTCCTCAATGCCCGGAATGGCGGGGACCGCCGGGCGCGCGCCTGTTGCAATGATGATGCGCTCCGAGGATAGGCGCGTCCCGCTGACGTCGACCCCGCCCTCGACCAGCCGCGCCCGGCCTTCGAGATAGGCCACGTTGTTGTATTCCGGCAGGAGGTCGGAGTACTTCGCCTGGCGCAGGCTGGCAACCAGTGCGTCCTTCTGGGCGACTTGCGCGGACCAGTCGACCACGCGTGCGCCGCTCTCTATACCATCGAACCGAGTCGGTGCGGCATTGGCATGGTGCACGGCTTCCGTGGCCCGGATCAGCGTCTTCGACGGCACGCAGCCAATGTTGACGCAGGTGCCGCCGATCGTGCCGTGCCCGACAAGAGCCACCTGCGCACCTTCCTCGACGGCGGTGATCGCGGCGGAAAAGCCGGCCGAGCCGGCGCCGACGACAACAAGATCGTAGCGGCCGTTGCCATTTTTCGGAGCTGCAGCGCAACAAGCTTCAGACATCTAGTTCAACCTTCTCTTGCCGTTTATCGAGCAGCAATCAGTGTCGTTCGACGAAGCAGAACGGCTGCGCCGATAGAGATAAAGCCACGCCACCCCAATCGCAGCGAGACCGATCGGGATCACGGCGTACCCGGTTGCGTCCAACCACGCGGAAAATCCGACCGAACTGAACGCAACCAGCAGCAAAGGCGCGGCGCAGCAGACAAACGCGATGCCGGCAGTGAGGCCGAGGCCAAGGAATTTATCGGCGTTCATGCCCTCCTCCTTGCTCCAAGGCGGGGTTCCGAGGTTGCTGTGATCGCTCGACGTAGGGTAGTGCCCATCAGCCATTCGTCTTTTTCGAAATGTCGGCTGGGTAGCCCTGAGCGGTGGTGGCCTGGATCAGCACCTCGGGCGAGGTCTGGCCGTCGTCATAGGTCACGACGGCTGTTACATCAGCCATTCCATCTGGCTGGCTGACGGTAACCGAGGCCACCCCGTTCACGTGTTCCAAGGTACTCTTGACGATCGGACCGCACAGCACGCAGCCGGCATGGTGTACGTCGAGCACAACCTTGGCGTCTGCTGCCTGAGCCGCGATTGGCGCAAGCAATAGGCCAAGTCCGAGAATGGTGCCGAGGTAGATTTTCATTGCAGGAATCCTTTGAGGGAAGCTGAGGGGTGATGTGGCGGACGGCGGTCTTGTGGTCATGTTGGGTCTACTGTTCAGGAAACGAGGACATATCGGATGGCATAGGGAAACCCGACGGCGATGACGACCAATATGGCTGCGGTCCAGAGGCCGATTTTTGCGATGCGATCCGAGCGCTGCGTGGCACAGTAACCATCGGCGCAGGCAACCTTGGGTTTCCGGTAAACACGCCAAGCTCCGTAACCAATGAAGCCCAACGAAACCGCCGCGAAGACTGGCTGATATGGCTCAAGAGCCGTCAGGTTGCCGATCCACGCGCCACTGATGCCAGCAAGAAACAGGGCGAACGGCAGCACGCAACAACTGGCCGCCCCAAGCGCCGCCAGGATGCCCCCAACAGACAGCAACGTTGCTACATCAAAGCGCTTTCGTGTCCCGACCGCGCTTGGCGGCGTCGCTAATTCGTCTCTAGCTGTGATTGAACAGGCTCCTGAAATTGATCTATGGTGAGCCTGCAGCCTGTAGTGACTACAGGGTCAAGCGTGAGCTCATCACGTGTTGGTGAGGCCAAAGATGAAGATGACCGACGGACTTTCCATCGGCGTTCTGTCTGAGCGCAGCGGTGTGAACATCGAAACGATCCGCTACTACGAGAAGATCGGCGTCATGCCGGCGCCCGCGCGAAGCGCCGGCGGCTACCGGGTCTACGGGGCCGGACATGTGAAACGCTTGCACTTCGTCCGCCGTGGCCGGGAACTAGGCTTCAGTCTCGACAAACTGCGCGGCTTGCTTCATCTGGTCGATGGGCACGCTTACACTTGCAGCGAAGTGCACGCACTCGCAGTCGGGCACATCAAGGAGATTCGCCAGAAGATTGCGGACCTGCGACGCCTGGAGCGCGTGATGTCGGATATGGCCGCTCGATGCACAACTGATCAGGTTCCGGAGTGTCCGATTATTGATGCGCTGTTCGAGATGCGACCCGTGGGCGAACCATACACTTTGCGCGGACGCGCAGTGAAGAGCGCCCCGATATCGTCGCCCTAGGTTTCAGACCCGTTCATTGTCGGAGCCGGTTCGAGATCCGGACACCGGTCATAAGATCTCGCCAGTGGTTGCCGCGGCACTTTGCATCAAGCCGCGAGGCCTTCTGACAGACCGGCAGGCAAGGAAGGTCGATGCCCTGAAGCAGGGGGCTGAGACTTTCGCCGAGATGCGACGCCTAGCGATGCGCTTCAACAGCATCCTTAGAGGGAAGAGATCGGCACCACTGGATGCGTGGATCGATGATGCGATCGACTGCGAACTCATTCCGATGATGCGGTTCGCCCGCGTCCTGCGCAGGGACATCGATGCCGTCAACAACGCCATCGTGCTGCCTTGGAGCAACGGACAGGCCGAAGGCCAGATCAACCGCCTCAAGACCCTCAAGCGCGCAATGTACGGTCGGGCTGGTCCTGAGCTTCTGAGTGCCCGAATGCTGCCACGGCACCACACAAAGTGAGGAAGAACCGCCTTGCGCACTGCGCGCATGATCTTGACCAGACGATCGGGATCAACATCACCACCGACGCGCAACACAACATCGCCGACGACGATTTCCACCATCTCACTGCCCACCGCTTCAAAGCGCGTGAACCTGACCGGCTTGACCTGCCCCTCTGTCAGCGGCGAAACCGCTCCAGACGCCAGCGCCTTGCGACGCCACGCATAGACCTGCGAAGGGTCCAGTGCTTGAGAGCGGGCAATCGCCGACACATTGGCTCCCGGCGCCAACGCCTCCGCAACTTTGCTTCTGTTCGCGGTCGGCACGTGGCCGCGCCTGCATGATGGTGTTCGTGGGTCCGCTCGGTTCAAAGCTCTTCGACGTGCTCGGAGGCCGGCAACGACAGATCATGCGAACTCGCTCGGACCGCGCCCTGCATCGAGCGCTCGCCGTTCCGTGGGCGGGCCTGCCTAGGCGGCCGTCCAGCGGAAGTCCTGTTCGTCGATCCACATGCGATGAAGCGTGACCGCCATCCTTCGAGCAAGTGCTACCTTTGCGCGTCGAACACCCTGACGATCGGCAATCTTCATGGCCCAGGCCTTCATGCTTGACCATCTGGTGGTCGGGCGAAGAATGACATTGGCCGCCTCGAACAACGCCGTTCGCGTCTCGCCGTCGCCGACTTTCGTGATGCGACCGACCCTGTCGACTTCTCCGGACTGGTATCGTCGCGGAGTGAGGCCGAGATAGGCGCCAACGGATCTGGATCGCCGGAAGCGCTTTGGGTCATCGATCGTCGCCCTGTATGTGAGTGCCGTCACGGGTCCAATGCCAGGCATGGTCATGAGGCGTCGGCAGATTGGATCCGTACGAACTGCCCTGAGGACAAGGCGGTGCAGATCGGCCAGGCTCTGGCGCAGGCTCTTGTGTAGCCGCAGGAGCGGCTCAAAGATCGCCAGCAACAACCTATCTGTTCCGATCAGCTGGCAGACCCTGGCCTCGAACCGAACGCGCGTCACCGCCCCGATCTTCAGCCCCAACGGCCGCAACAGACCGCGGATGACCTGCTCGTTGCCGGTCAATGCTCTCACGGCCGCCTTGCGCGCCGCCGTCAGGGTGCGCAGCCGCTGGCCAGCAGCGGACTTCAGATGAACGGCCTTGAACCAACCCGTGCGGACGATTTGCGCGATGCCTTGCGCGTCATTCCGGTCCGTCTTAACCGTCATCGCGCTCAGAGCTGCTTTGACATGCCGACTCTCCAGGCAGACGACGGGAAAGCCCTCATCAACAAGATGCCCGCCAATCCATTCCGACGTCGCACCGGCTTCCAAACCTACGCGAACGAGATCATCCCGCCATCGGCGAAGAACAGCCTTCACCGCCTCGGGGTCACCGAGCACCTTCCCCTGCCACAGCATCTCGCCGGTCTCGCCAATGACGCAAATGGCTACTGCGTCGAGAGAGATATCCAGTCCTGCATAAACGTCCATGCCGATCTCCTCTTTGCTAGGTCGGCTCAGAGCATCAGGCGAACACCGTCATCCGGAAAGGGGTCGGGCAGTCGGTGAAGCTGAACCGAAGGTTCCGTCGCAAACTCAGAGAAAGGACATGATTGGGCTGACGACGTTCTGTTCAGGCAGCGAGAATCTCGAACTGCTCAGCGAGTGACGGTGCGGGATTGAAGGCGTACCTCGCCTGTCGCTTGCGCATCATGTGGATCATCTCGATGCCGGAAAGAATGATGTCGGCGCTCGACTGCGACTTGAAGCCGAGCATAGGCCGAATGCGGCGCTTGACGCGGCGATGATCCTGCTCGATGCGGTTGTTCAGATATTGGCTTTGGCGAATATGGATCGACTTGGCGCCGCGCCGCGAGCGAACTTGCAGCCGGTTCTCAGCATCGCAAGAGACAATCGCCTCCCGGTTGGTCTGACTGCCATCGATGACGATACGCTTGGGCCGGCCATGTCGGGCAAGCGCCTTGCGCAGGAAGCATTTGGCCGCCGGCAGGTCTCGATTTGCGCTGAGGAAGAACTCGACCGTGTCGCCGACGCTATCGATGGCGCGGAAGAGATACATCCACCGGCCGCGGACCTTGATGTAGGTTTCGTCAACATGCCATTTGCCGGTCACGGCCCGCTTGCGCCGGTTGAAACGCTCCAAAAGCCGCGGTGAGAAATGAACGACCCAGCGATGCACGGTGGAGTGATCGACGTTCAAGCCGCGTTCGGCCATCATTTCTTCCAGGTCGCGAAGGCTGAGATTGTAGGCCAGGTACCAGCGCACGCAAAGCAGGATCACCGATCGGTCGAAATGGCGGCCTTTGAACATCAACGAGCGCTCCCAAATGGAAGCCTCGTCATGCCCGACTCCTCGTTACCATTACGTTTGCGACAGATCCCGCGCTACTGCCTGGCCCGGTGCGCTTCTGCCATCTGTCAGATCGATTGTCGTGCCGTGATCTATCCAGCGCCACGCCTCCCCGCCGGGAGAATGCTCTTAAAAATCGCTGGCATCTAGTGGTCCGCCCGTCACAGGTTGTCGGACTAAGAACTGTGTTTAAAATCTGTAGTTGAGGCGGGCTGTGACTGCGCTCTCGCGTTCTTTGATTGAGAAGACGTCAAACCCTGGTCCAGCCAAAGGGGGCGGCCGGAGAACGGAAGAGGAGCTACTTGAGGTGGTTCAGACGGCGCAGGCTTACCGCCAGGCGAGCTAGATGGTGCAGGCTTCCGCCCTTTCCGTAACAGTTGGCAAGCAGCTCGGCTTCCTGACGTTCATAGGCAGCCAAACACCGGGCTTCGTATTCGGTCATATGCCCACCCCAGCAACTCATCGCTCCGTTTCCGGGCCAGCGCCGCCATCTGCTCGTCATGCGCTCCTTCGCTTCGTCAGCACGTTTTTGAGCCGCCGCAATCTCCTCAGCTGACATTGGCGCCTCGTCGCCGCGTGCAGCTTTGGGCGAGGAAGGGACGATCATGAACTTTCGCTGAATGGAGCCTTCAGCCTCCGTTCCGAGCGACTTCCCTACAAAGGGACCGTTCAACCCGCGGTCCCCTGCCGCATCGAAGGAGAAGTCTCATGACCCGCACATCGATCATCGCCACGGCCTTTGCCGCTATCGTCGGTTTCACCGCCGTGGCGCCCGCCATGGCCAACGACGTCAACATCGAACAATATGGCTGGCGCAATTCCGCAGGCGGCGCCCAGCACGGCTACCGCAACCGCGTCC
>RXJA01000045.1 GCA_003963455.1 Hyphomicrobiales bacterium | reverse complement strand
TCACCGGCGCCGTCCACTGGTACCGGCAATTGCTGCAGGAGGTCGTCACCGGCCTCGACCAGATCGCCGAGGCGCATGGCAAGATGGTGATGGGCGGGGCCGGCCGCAGCGTCGAGGATCTCTTGATGCTGCACCTCGCCAACGCCGCGCGGCCACGCCTTGCCCATATGCTGGCGCAGGACGTCTTCCATCCGGCGGAGCTCTATCTCGAGCTTGCCGGCCTCGCCGGCGAGATGGCCACCTACGGCTCGAGCTCGCGGCGGCTCGGTGAATTGCCGGCCTATGACCACATGGCGCCCGGCCCCGCCTATATGGCGCTGGCCGACGCCTTGCGTTCGCTCATCCTCAGCCTGCGCTACATCGAGCCGAAGTCGCGCGCGCTGCCGGTCATGCGGCATGCAACCAATGTCTGGAAGGTGCGCATCGACAACCCGAAGCTGCTGGTAGCCAGCCGCATCGTCATCCGCGTCGGCTCCGAGCTTTCGGAGGATGCGCTGCGCAAGATCTTCGTCAACCAGGCAACCGTCGGCTCGGCCGACCAGTTCGAGGGCCTGTGGAAATCGCGCCTGCCCGGCATTCCGCTGAAACCGCTCCATTCGCAGCCGCGCGAGATTCCCTATGACGGCGACAGGCTGTGCCTGGAGCTCGACCAGAAGAGCGAGCATTGGGCCTCGCTGCTCGACGCCCCCGGCTTCATCATCGGCGTTTCCGGTGTGCTGCCAAGCGAGCCGCAGGTCGACTGCTATTCGGTGAACAGGTGAGGCCATGAGCCGGGATGATCCTTTCGGACTGGGGGAGGATCGCGAGCGCACCCGTATCAGGCTGACGGGCGCCTCGCCGCGGCCGATGGCGCCGCTGGCGCCGGGCGCGCCGGTGAAGCGCGCGCGCGCCCATCCCAACACGCTCATCAATATTTTCGCGCCGCTGCTCGAATTCGCGCCCGAGCTCGAAAGCGCGCTGGCGCCGGAGAACCCGGAAGTGATGCGCACGCGCCTGCTCGACGAGCTGGTGCGGGCGCGCGACGCCGCGGTGGCGGCCGGCTCCTCACTGGAGCGCGCGGATCAGGCGGCTTGGGCGGTGGCGGCGCTGCTCGACGATCTCGCGCTCAACACGCCATGGGGCGGCGCCAGCGCCTGGCCGCGCCAGCCGCTTGTGGTCATGCTGCGCGGCGACGTCGATGCCGGCACCCAGTTCTTCACGCGCCTCGACGAACTGGAGCGGCATCCCAACCGCGACCGCGAAATGCTGGAGCTGCAATATTACTGCCTGGCGCTCGGCTTTCGCGGCAAGTACCGGGTGCCCGGCCGCGCCGGCGACCGTTCGCTCAACGCCGTGCGCGTGGCGGCGGCGCGCTTCCTGCGCAACGCCGACGCCGAGGACGCGCCGCTGTCGCCGAACTGGAAGGGCGTGATCGCGTCAGACGAGCCGCAGCGCTTCATCGTGCCGATCTGGGTGATGGCGCTTGCCGCGATCGTCGTCGCGGCGGCCGCCTATGTCGGCCTGTCGATGGGCTTGAGCAGCCAGGCGGTCGAGCTTTCCGCGCTGGTGCGCACCCTGCCGCCGGCCTCGCGCGGCGACGTCACCCGCGCCGCGCCCAAGCAGGATGCGCCCGAGCCCGAAGCGCCGCAGCCGGTCGATTTCGCGCTGCTGCCGGAGTTCAAGGCCGCGGCGCCGGACGAGCTGAAGGGCGCGCTCAGCGGCACCGAGAGTGTCTCGCTGGCCAAGCTCGTCATCCAGTCCTCCAATCCCGAGCTGTTCCAGTCGTCGCGGCCGACGCTGACCGAAGGCTACGAGCCGCTGATCGAGTCGATCGCCAAGGTGATCCTCGACAACAAGGAACTGATCGGAAAGATCACCGTCGTCGGCCACACCGACAATGTGCGCCTGCAAAAATCCAATCCGCTCGCCAGCAACCAGCGCCTGTCGGAAGCGCGCGCCGAGACGATAGCCAAGCTTCTGGTGCAGGCCGGGGTGCCGCCGGAGAGCATCGCTTCGGAGGGCCGCGCCGAAACAGATCCGGTGGCCGACAACTCGACGCGAGAGGGCCGCGCGCTCAACCGGCGCGTCGAGGTCCTGGTCGAGAAGAGGCTCTGAGATGTTCATCCTGCGCTTCCTCTGGGCCGTCATCACCTCGCGTTTCCTGTGGACGCTGATCGGCATCGCGCTGCTTTCGCTGCTGATCTGGGTGTTCGGACCGATCGTCCAGGTCGGCCCCTACGCGCCGTTCGAATCCGACAATGTGCGCATCGCCATCATCGCCGGGCTGATCATCCTGTGGCTGATCTGGCTAATCATCGCGCAGCGCCGCGCGATCCGCGCCAACCGCATGTTCGTGGCCGAGATCGCGGCCCCCGTCGCCGAAAAACAGCTTACGCCCGGCGAGGAGAGCGTCGCGGCGGTCGGCGCGAAGTTCGGCGAGGTGATGGCCGAGCTGAAACGCCGCAAGCTCGGCGGTCGCAAATTCCTGCGCGAGATGCCCTGGTATGTGATCGTCGGGCCGCCGGCCACCGGCAAGACAACGGCGCTCCGCCAATCCGGACTCAATTTCCCGATCGACCTCACCGACGATCTGCAGGGCGTCGGCGGCACGCGCAATTGCGACTGGTTCTTCTCCGAGAACGCGGTGCTGATCGACACCGCGGGCCGCTACGTCCAGCAGGAAAGCCAGCCGGATGTCGACGCGGCGGAATGGCTTGGTTTCCTCGACCTTCTGAAGAAGCACCGGGGCCGGCGCGCGCTCAATGGCGTCATCGTCGCGCTGTCGATCGACGCGCTCTCGGAGGGTGACGAGGCGATCAAGGCGCATGGCCGGAAAATCCGCCGCCGGCTGGCGGAGCTCAACGATCGGCTTGAGATCCGCCTGCCCGTCTACCTGATGCTGACCAAGGCCGACCTGATCAAGGGCTTCGAGGGGTTCTTCGGCGGCTTGTCGACGACGGCGCGCGAGCAGGTTTGGGGCACCACTTTTCCGCTCGACGCCCGCGTCAACGCCGGCACGATCCAAACGGAGCTTGCCAGGCTCGCCGCCGAACTGGAGCGTCGGCTGGTGCCGCGGCTGGAAGACGAGGACAAGCTCGGCCAGCGCGCCGAGATCTTCCGCTTCCCGGCGCAGCTCGCCAGCCTGTCCGAGCCGATCCAGGTGCTGGTCGAGGCAATGTTCGGCGAAAGCCGCTATGAGGAGGCCGCCTGGCTGCGCGGCCTCTATCTGACCTCCGCCACCCAGGAAGGCGCGCCGATCGACCGGCTGACCGCCGCCCTTTCCTCATCCTTCGGATTGCCGTCGCGCCGCGCCATGCCTGCTGCGCGCGTCGAGAAGCGCAGCTTCTTCCTCAGGAACCTGCTCACCGAAGTGATTTTCAAGGAAGCGGGCCTCGGCACTTTCGATCCGCTGGCGCAGCGCCGCCGCGCCTGGATCTGGCGCGGGGCCGCCGCCGCCTGCGCGCTGGCCGCCGTGCTCGCCGGGGGACTGTTCACCTGGTCCTATCTCGACAACCGCAACGCGATCACCGAACAGGCCGGCCAGTTCGAGGCACTGCAGCAGCCTCTGACCGACGTCGCCGCCATGCCGGCTTCGGTCGAGCAGCCGACCATGGACGGCGCGCTGGCGGCGATGGATGCCGTGGCGACGGCACGGACCGCGCCGCCGGATGCCGTCCACAATTTGCTCGGCCCGACCGCCTCTGCCGAGCTGGTGCGCGCGCAGACCGACACCTACGAGCATGCGCTGCGCAACGTCCTGGAGCCGCATATGGTCGCGCTGCTCGAAGCGACGATGTGGCGGCAGATCCGCGATCCGGATTTCATGCTCGGCGCGCTGAAGACCTACCGGATGATGACCGGCCTGTCGCAGATGGACACCGACTTCGTGCAGAACTGGTGGGTGAACAGCCTGCCGCAATTCGCGCCGGCCCCGCCCTTCCCGACCGCGGACGCCGAGGAGCACCAGCTCGCCGCGATCCGCCGCATGGCGGTCGACGACAGCTACATCGCGCCGGACAAGGAACTGGTCGCCGAGGCGCTGAAGACGGTGTGCACCATCTCGCTGCCGGAGCGCGCCTACAAGCAGCTTCTGGCCGACCCGGAAGTGGCCGCCGTCAAGGAATGGGTGCCGGCCAATTTCGCCGGACCGAACGGCGCCAAGGTGTTCGCGCGCCGCTCCGACAAGACGCTGCGCGTCGGCGTTCCGGGGCCCTACACCTATGCCGGTTTCCATGACGCCATCCTCGACCGGGTTGAGGATGTCGCCGGCCAGGCGGCGCTCGACCGCGCGGTGTTCGCCGGCGGCTGTTCGGAGAATTCGGAGACGTCGGTCTCGGCGCTGTCGGAAGACATACTGAAGCTCTATTACGACGACTATATCGCGCAATGGGATAGTTTCCTGCGCGACATGCGGCTGGCGCCGCTGACCGATCTCAACGTCGCCAGCGAGAACCTCAAGGATCTGTCCAGCGCCGACTCCGCTCTGAAGCGCTTGCTGACCGCGGTGGTGCAGGAGACCGACCTGACCCGCTCCGACGACGCGGCAGCCGACGACAAGAGCGGCGGCGCCGCCAAGACCGGCTCGAAGCTCTTGAGCAAGCTGGGCAAGCTCGGCAAGGTGGTGACGACAGGCGCAAAGCTCCTGCCGCGCGCCGGCTCCGCCAACCAGGTGGACATGACTGGCAGCCTGGTGGCAGAGCATTTCAAGCCGCTCAAGGGCACGATCGCCCAGGTCGACGGCCAGCCGCCGGCGCTCGACGCCGCGGTGGTGGCGCTGACGGCGCTGTCCAATGTGCTGCAGACGGTGACCGCCAACCCCGACCCGCAGGATGCGATCAAGAAGCAGGGTGGGCTGGCCGAACTGACGGGCGCGGTCGCGAGACAGGCGCAGATCCTGCCTTCGCCGATCAACGACTGGCTGGGCGGCATTGCCGGCGACACAAGCGGCCTGTCGCAGAAGGCCGTCACCAATGAGCTCAACGCCATCTGGCGAGCCGACATCCTGCCCTTCTGCCAGGCCGCGCTCAACAATCGCTATCCGTTCAGCCCGGAGAGCGCGGTCGACGTCAATGTGCGCGACTTCCAGCGCCTGTTCGGCCCGACCGGGCTGATCGACGCCTTCACCAACGACCACCTGATCAACTATGTCGACACCGCCAGCGAGCCATGGAAATGGCGTGCCGATTTCGGCCTCGACCCCGCGGCGCTGGCAGCCTTCGAGCAGGCGCGGCATATCCGCGACGACCTGTTTCCGGGCGGCACCGGCCCGGTGATGAACTTCACGCTGGAGCCGAAGGACCTGTCGCCCAACGTGGCTCGCATGACGCTCAACGTCGATGGCCAGACCATGGAATACTACAACAACGCGACCAGGCCGCAGCCGATGACATGGCCGGGCAAGGACGGCACCGGCGTGATCTCGCTGGCGTTCCAGCCGGTCGACGGCTCGCCCGAAGTGATGCTCAACGAGACCGGCAGCTGGGCGTGGCTCAGAATGCTGCGCGGCGGCCGCTTCAACGCGACCAAGCTCACCGACGTCTACAGCCTGCGGCTCGGCACCAAGGGCATGTGGGCCGATTTCGAGCTCAAGGCGGCAAGCGTCGAGAACCCCTATACGCTAGAGATGTTCAAGAAGTTCACATGTCCACCGCAGATCTGATCCTGCCCGGCTTCTACGGTAAGATGCCCGCCGCCGGCGATTTCGTGACGCGGCGGCTGCCGGGCGATTTCGTGCGCGTGTGGGACCGCTGGCTGGCGCAGCACATCGTGCCGTTGTTCGGGCTCGAAGCCTGGCCGGCGGATACGGCGCTGCGTTTCCTGGCCGGCCCCGGTTCCTTCGGCGCCTCGGCGGGCATCGTGCTGCAAAGCGCCGACCGGGTCGGCAGGCGGTTCCCATTGAGCGTCGTCGCAAGGCTCCCAGTGACGCCCCTCAATCTGGCCTATGCGGACGCCTGGTTCGAAAGCATCGAGACCCCCGCCTTCGCCGCGCAGCGGGGCGAACTCAAGCCAGACGAGTTCGACGCGGCGCTCGGCGCCCTGCCCGTTCCGCCTGTCGAGGGTGGGGGCGATGTCATCGACGGCCTCGTGGCGTGGACGACGCGTACGGATATTTTCGATGTCGATCCGCAGGCGCCACAGCCCACGCTGGAGCAGATCTTCGCCGCGAGTTGGGAGACCAGCTGATGTTCGTCAGCCAGAACACCACGCCGTTTCTCGCGGAGACATTTCCCTATCAGGATAAGCATTGCGTAAAGTTCTGCGTGGCCGTCGTTCGCGCGACATACGATGTCGATGAGCAAGGCAACTGCACGCCTAGCGAAGCGCAGTCTCCATTCGTCTACGCCGACACGCATTACGGCGATCCGGAATTCACCTCCATCCGCGTCGAAACCGACTTTGCCCCCATCAAGCCAAAGTGTGAGGTTCTGCTCGACGCGATGGCGGTCGCCCCACAAGGCAGGCAAGCGGAATCGGTCGAAGTGCGCCTGGTTGGCCCGGGACTGGACAAGCGCGCGGTGGTCACCGGCCAAAGGCGGTGGTTCAGAGGCGGGCTGGGCATCCAGGCCTCGCGGCCGACGCCCTTTGTTTCGATGCCTCTGGCATGGCACCTCACCTTCGGCGGCACCGATCGAACGGATCCAGACCCGGCCAAGCATCGCAGTGACGCAGTCAACCCGATTGGCAGTGGCTATCTTGTCGGCCAGGGCAACATTGATGGCACACCACTGCCCTGTGTCGAGCACCCGCAATCGCGAATGCGCATCTGGAACGACCGGCCGCGCCCTATCGGTTTCGGCCCGGTGCCGCGCTTTGCAAAGGAACGCGCGCGCTATGCCGGCACCTACGACAAAAACTGGATGGAGAACGTGCTGCCCTTCCTGCCGCAGGATTTCGACGACCGCTATTTCCAGGCGGCGCCCGAGGATCAATGGCTCGACAAGCTTTCCGAAGGCATGATGTTCGGCTGCGCTGGCATGAACAAAGGCGGCATCTTCAAGGTCAGGCTGCCCGCCCTGTCGGTGCCGGTGCGCTTCATGTTCGACGACAGGACCGAGCACAAGATGGCGACACCGGACACGCTGACCATCGTGCCGCATGAAGGCAGGATCGTGCTAGTGGGGCGGGTCGGCACGAAGCTGCCCAGGAAGTTCGTGAAACTGCACCAGGTCCAGATCGGGGCCGAAGCCAAGCCTATCGGTTCCAAGCCGCACTACGCCGGCCTGAAGGAGGCTGTTGCGGCGCTGGCCGAGATGCGCAGGAGAAAATGACCGCTGTTACTTGCATCAGCCTTGTCTGCCCTGTCGGCTATACTCCGGCAAGTGCTGCCGCCGCGATGCGGGCGAGTATCTCGGTGTTCGAGGAACTGCCATATCGGGATAGCAACGGCGAACCGCTTCGCGGGGCGAGGGTCGAAGCCATCCCGCTCGATATGCACGGTCGTGACCGTCTTCAGGCATTGGCGCGGCTCGCTGTTGAGCAGATAGACCAGAACGTCGCGGCGCTGCTTCCGTGGGGCGATATGCCGCTCCTGTTGTGCACGCGCGAAGCCGACATGCCAGGCGCTCGCATGAACGGCATTCTGTCTGGAGCCACTGTTCCGAATGGGAGACCATTGGTGGGATCACGTACATTCCAGGTCGCCTATGGTCAAATTTCTGCCTTCGTCGCGATCGAACAGGCCCGAAAGGTGCTGAACGAGCGCGATGTGGAAGCCTGTCTCATCATGGCTATCGACAGTCTGATCGACGCTCGCTCACTTAGTTGGCTCGACAACCGGATGCGGTTGAAAACGAGCAAAGTGACGGACGGCCTCATCCCTGGCGAAGCGGCCTGCATTCTGGTCGTCAGCAAACGCCCGATCGTTGACGGGTCGTTGAAGCTGCGCGGACTTGGTCTCGCAGTCGAAACGGCTACCGCCAGCAACGAGGAGCCGCTTAGGGCCGACGGCCTTGGCGCGGCGCTAAAAGCTGCACTTGGCGAAGCGGGCTTACAGATGCATGAGATCGCATTCCGCCTCAGCGACTTGGCGGGGGAATCCTACGCATTCGAGGAAGTGGTGTTAGCGCAGATGCGCAACATGCGGCAAACGCGGCCCGAACAACCCCTGTGGCACGCGGCGGATTGCATGGGCGATTGTGGATCGGCAGCAGGCCTCGTCCAGTTTGCATGGGCGGAGCAGGCCTTCAAGCGCGGCTACGCGCCGGGACAGTTCGCGGCCCTACACGGCAGTTCAATGGCGTTTGGCGGCCGTGCAGCCGCGGTGGTCTCCGCATGAGGGCTTCTCGATGACGAAGAACGTCTTTGCAGGGATGTGGGAGATTGCGGCCGAAAACGGCATGAACAAGTCAATCGCGCGGTTCCCCGACGTCTGTATGTCGCCGCCTTCGCCACCGGCCGGACCGATCCCCATCCCCTATCCGGACACATCGTTCTCAAACAATCTCAAATCCGGATCCTCTACGGTGCTCATCGGAGGCAAGGCAGCAGCCCTAGCGCAGCAGTCTTACTATCAGGAACCGGTTCTGGGCGACGAAGCCGCAACACGCACCTTCGGTGCCAACGTGGTCACCCATCAGATTACCGGCAAGACGTACTTTCAAGCTTGGTGCATGGATGTGAAGTTTGAGGGTAAGAATGTTTGCCGCCATCTGGACATCACAACAAGCAACCACGCTTCGGAGGCAACAACGACTGCTCCGCTGGTGACGGCCGAAACTCAGAGCACAGGCGGCGGAGGGGCAAAGGGTGAGCAACGGTCGATGCTCTGCGAGTGCTGCGGAAATCTAGCGCATTCAGCTGCACAACTGAGGGGCGAATCAATCACCGAGGAAGAGTTTTATAACCCAAGCCAAACCGGCCTTCGCAGCATCACGGGAAAAGGAGGAAAGCAGACCTTACGGAACCTGGATCTAACACCAAAGCAGCGGGCGCAAGGTCAGAGAGGGCTGAATGATGCTCAAGGCGTTCGGGAGCTATGCCCGGACCAGATGCCTCCGAAAGACGGTCCCTGTTCCAAATATTATCGGATCACCCCTGCCGAGAAGGAAGCTATTGACACACACTACGAGAACTTCGCTCGAAATGATAACCCCTTCAGACCGGCCTCATGGAAAGGCGCCAAAATGATTGCACACCGTGTGCCACGGTCCGCCGGAGGATGCCCGACTGGTCCAAATACATCTCCTGTATTTGATGATGCCTGCAAGGATCTGGATGGAACCATCTTGTCCGACGCTCAGCAGTTTGGGTACGAGACAGCTTTGAACCACTCTCTTTGATAGGACTTACCTTTCAGTGAACAATATTGAAAAACCTCAATTCTTACTCGGAACGATGTCATGGATAGCGTACGGTTACTTCTACGGCGGTTCCATCTCGAAAGGATTCGGGTCCAACCCTTCATCGAGCGATCCGTGGGAACTGTTCGTCAACGTTCTGGAAAGCCGCAAATCCGGCGGGCACAGTTCTTTCAACAGACTTACGCCATTTCTATTGCCGCCTTTGGATGAGGACTTGTGCGAAGCATGTTTCGCGCTGATGGCCGATGCGGGCTCAGCCAAGGAACTCGAATTTATCGAACGCGCACTGCGAGAGGAGCCTTTGGAGGTCCTGCCTATTGCCGCGGATGCGGCTGGTGCGTCCGGCAATCTGTCCTTGGTTCCGCTGATGCTGGATGCGTGGCGGCGAGTTGGCGACCGACGGCAACATCTGCGAATTGGTCTGGCGATCGCCCGCATGATGGAGCCCCCTGGCGGGGCTATAGCCACGCTTGCCGAGAAATTTAACCCGGACCCGACCGAGCGAGAGCGTTTGATCAACCGTGGCGGCCGCTACGCAGAACTGGCTCAGCAACACGGAGAAGTGACCAACGACTTCGAGCATGCTGTCGGCACAAGATATGGTGAGCTATCCAACCGCTTCACCTTAGATACATACCTTTGGCGAGGCCAACCGTTCAATCTCAGGGAGATGATAAGGGAGATGTACCAGCATGTGACTGGACCTCAGGCAGGAATGCTCGGAGGGCTTTTCATACCCATGAGGCGCAAGGTCGAGGCGACCACGGGCTGGAACATGTCAGCATGTTTCAACCAAGGTGTATTCAACCCGCTTGGTGCGGCAGCGGTTCTCGACGACATTGTCGAGAACATCAACCTCGACGACTTCGAAATCGGCAAGAAATATTTTTTTGGTCGCAAGGTTGAATAGACGCGTCGCGGTTCGTTATTGAATCAATTTCTGGCTACGTCCCCAAGCCTCCACCCGTTCAGCGGCCGCCAGAGTTACGGGATCGTCGCCGAAGTACTCGATGAATGCCGTACCGGCATTGCGGGGATTGTCGCTAAAGAGCTTGCTCTCCCGCCTGGCCTCCGGAAAGAGTTCCAAGAATGCGGCCGTGGCTGCGACAGCAAGTGCGGGCTGAGACATCTGCTGGACCAGCCAGCCCAGCGCCGAACGATCACCGAGCATCCCTATGCCACGGACGGCGAGCGGCGCGGTTTGGGGCGATCTCATCAATCCACCCATCCATCGCCGTACCTCTCCATCCGACCCCGCGTTGACGACAGCCCGCAATGCTAGGAGGGCGTCGGGACCACCTGCGATGGCAAGTTTGCGCAACTCAGGTCCGCCCAAGTTGCCTGAGCCGATCTGCGTCAATGCCCAAGCCCCCCACAGACGGACCGCGCTGTTATCAGCCTGCAGCGCGCCATACATGTCTTGCGCCAGGTCGCTCCGCTTGAGCTTTCCCGCCAAGCGCAGGCTGACGGTCCGTACCTTGGGGTCGGAGTCCTGAATCAAGCGGACCAGCATCTGCTTTGGATCCACATCGTGCGCGATGCAGGCGGACACACCGAGAAAGCGTTTGAACGCATCCTGCGCGCCGATCCAATCGCGAACAAGTGGGGCGATTGTATGGGGATCGTGCCAGGCAAGCGCGCCAATCAAGCCACGCGCATCGTCGTCCATCGCCCTGCCAAAATCCACGGTTTCGGCAATACGCTGCCGGTCACCTTGCTCGATCGCCATCCACGAATATGCGAACAACTCACCCTTTTCCGGAAAACTTCGATGTTGTTGCACAATGAACGGCCAGGCTTCCGCACCGGCGAGACGAAGGCCATCCAGGTTGACCTCTATGCGGCGACGAATCTCATCCGCGACCCTCAGGTCGGGTGGATCTTCAGCCAATAGTGTGTCTCTTTGCGCCCAGAGGAACGCCACCAGTTCAGAGTGCTGCCGAAGCACCTCGGATGCGACCGGTATGGACGAACCGGGCTTCAAGGGTCTCGCCAACATCAATTCAGGTCGATCGAGCCGCCGCGGATCCGGTTCGAACCGCTGGCATGACTGACGATACGAGTCCCCCGGATCGTGATTCGTCCATCTTCGTCCATGATGATTGTTGATTTGCCGCAGCGCAGTTCGATCGTTTTCTCGCCAGTAATCTTAATATGCTCGCCGTCGCGGCTAACATGTGTCGCTTCCTTCACGCGGGTGGGTTGCACCACACGACCGACGATCAAGGGTTTCCGCGGATCTCCCTCCTGGAACAGGAGCGCCACCTCGCAGCCGATCATGTCCACCGTAAGTTCGCACAGACTTCGCGCAGGCAGCGCGGTCTCCTCCGGATTCCCGGGGAAAACAACCAGCGGCGCCTCGTCGCCGAACCCAAGGAAGGCACCGATGACAACGCCCTCTATGCGTTCCGTAACCTTACCCATCGCAGCCTCAGTTCTGATTGATCTTCGAACCCTTGATGACGACGTCGCTGGACGCCTTGATGACGATCTTACCGGATCCGTTCACCGAAATGTCCTTGCCCTCGATCGCGATCGTGCCATCCTTCTTCATCATGATCTTTGCTGACCCGGTCTGAATCAGAATCTCGTCGCCCGCATCGATGAAAAGCTTCTTTCCGACCTTAATCGAACTGTCCTCTCCAACGGTGATCGAACTGCCCTTCGCAATACCCAGCGAGTGAGCTCCTCCGACTGTCGTCGAATCGTCGGCCCCGATGTTGGCGTTCCGTGCCGCGCCAACGTCGAATGTCTGATTGCTACCGATCGTGACACTTTGATCCGCGCCGACATTGACGGTTTGCGACGCACCGATGTCCCAACTGTCCGCGGCGCCAATGCTGTGGCTCTGGCTGATGCCGACACTCACCGACCGCGTCGCCCCAATCGTGTTCGTCTGCGAGGCGCCAACGGTCCTTGCCTCCGCTGCCCCTACCGTATCGACGCGCGCGACACCCACCGTGACCGTCTGGTTGAGACCCACCGTCTGCGAATGGTTGGCGTCGATGTTCTCGGTCGAATTCGAAACGACATGGATCGTCTCGTTGGCCATCACCGTGAGCGAGCGGTTCGCGCCCACGGTCTCGGTGTCGTTGCTGCCGATGTTGGTGGTCTGGTCGACGCCGACCTTGACCGTCTTGTTGTTGCCGACGTCCTCGTCGAGGTTGTGGCCGACGGAGTGCTTGGCGTCGTGGTCGATGCGGTCTGACTGGTCGTGCTGGACCGTCTTGTTGCGGTCGTGCTTGATCAGCAGGTGATGGTCCTTCTGCGCCTGGAAATTGACCAGCTCGGAACCCGCCTTGTCCTCGAACATCAGCTCGTTGTAACCGCCGCCGCCCTTCGAGGAATTCGACTTCCAGCCGGATTGCGTGGCGTTCGCCGGCAGCCCATAGGGCGGCATCTGAGACGCGTTGTAAACGCGGCCGGTGATGATCGGCAGGTCCGGGTCGCCCTCGATGAAGTCGACGATGACCTCCTGACCGATGCGCGGGATCTGGATGAAACCCCAGTTGCTGCCAGCCCAGGTCTGCGAGACGCGCACGAAGCAGGACGAGTTCTGGTCCTTCTTGCCAAGCCGGTCCCAATGGAACTGCACCTTCACCCGCGCATATTTGTCGGTGAAGATCTCCTCGCCCGAAGGGCCGACGACGGTCGCCGTCTGCGGGCCGCGCATGATCGGCCGCGGCGTTATGCGCGGCGGCCGATAGGGCAGTTTGGTGGGCGCGACGCCAAGCACCACCTTGAAATTCTCGCTGTGGGCCTCGTTCTGGGTCCGGTAGCCCGGATCGAACAACCGGTATTCGGCGCTGATCACCAGATAGTCCTGGTTCTGGTCGTCGCGCGGAAAGCTCTCCAGCGTGAACTTGCAGCCGGAAAAAAGGCCGCGCACAGTGCCCACCGCCGTGCTGTGCTGGTGCACCGCCTGGAGTTCCTCGCGGCGAATCCCGGCGATCTTGTCGCCCCGGCCGACATCGAGATGCGCGCCGGGCTGGCGGTAGTTTTCGCCCGAGGCTTCCTTGTGGCCGAAGGGTTGCGACGACTTCGCCATCAGGTCGGCGCCGGGCTTCTCGAAATCATAGTCGGTGTGGGCATAGGCGCCGGGCCGAACCGCGCTGCCCGGTATCCATTCGGTGATGTACTCGACATCGCGCCGCGAGGCGTGGCCCTCGAAATTGTAAAGCACCTTCTCGTAACCGGGCGCCGGCTTCAGCTTGCTCATCGCGTCGCACAGGACGAGCGTGTGCTTGCCCTCGTCATGCTCGAAGAAATAGAAGATGCCCTCGTGCTCCAGCAGCCGCTGCACGAAATCGAGATCGCTCTCGTCGTATTGCACGCAATATTCGCGCTGGGGATAGGAGCCCTGCAGCCGCTTCTCGAATTTGGCGATGCCGTATTTCGAGAAGATCTTTTCGACGATCTCCACCGCCGTCATGTTCTGGAAGATACGGCAATCAGTGGTGTTGCCCAGGAACCAGAGCCATGGCCTGACGGTCGCCTCGTAAAAGGCCAGCCGGTCCTCGATGCGGGTCAGCTTGAAATCCGACACGAGGCCGCTGAACCAGCGCTTCGGGTCGGATTCGCCCTCGACCGAAACGACCCCGCCCAGCATCGTCAGCGGATCGACGTCGCGGTTCTTCGAGACGAAGCCGACCGTATAGGCGAAACAGCGGCTGATCTCATCGCGGCCGATGAGATGGGTGAAGGTCAGGTCGGCGCCAGCCGGCGTCTGTACAACCGTGGCACGTTCGTTCGGCATGGGT
>RXJA01000611.1 GCA_003963455.1 Hyphomicrobiales bacterium | reverse complement strand
TCCCGGTTGAATCGCGATGGCGAGCTCGCCGATCCGCCGCAGGAACTCGTCGAGCTTCTGGCGACAAGTGCGCGCTATGCCCGCGCGACGGGCGGTGCCTTCGACCCGACGGTGCAGCCGCTCTGGACGCTCTACGCGAATCATTTTGGCACAGCCGATGCCGATCCGAATGGTCCGTCACCGGGCGACATCGGGAGCGCCCTGGCCAAATGCGGCTACCAGCGCATGAGCGTGGACGCAGCAAGAGTGGCGTTCGGGCAGTCCGGCATGGGTCTTACCCTGAACGGCATCGCGCAAGGCTATATTACCGATCGCGTCGCCGAGCTTCTGCGTGCCCGCGGTGTTACTCACACCCTGGTGGACATGGGAGAGACGCGCGCGCTCGACGCTCATCCGGCGGGCCGTCCCTGGTCGGTCGGAATAAAGAATCCTCTCGCAGAGGACCGCCTCATTGCGACTATCTCCCTCGACAACCAGGCAGTCTCGACGTCCGGCGGCTACGGGACTCAATTCGATGCAGCAGGACGGTTCAATCACATCTTCGATCCCGCCACAGGTTCGTGCGCCAATCGCTATCTCAGCGTCTCGGTCGTCGCGCCAACTGCTGCCTGCGCCGACGCGCTTTCGACCGCCTTTTCCGTTATGCCCATAGACCGCGCTTCTATGGCACTTGCCAAAGCTGGAGCGACGAAGGCCTATTTCGTGCTTCCTGACGGGCGCGTCATCGACCGGAGCAGCTAGGGCGGGCGAAATGTCGTGCAGCGGCATCGTTGCAGCATTGTTCGGCCCTGCCTCATTGTTGCAGAAGGCGTGCACTTCCGACAGCGAGCCCAGGCTGCGGTTTGGATCTTGTTGCTCCAGCGCAAAGAACCGGATCTGAATATTGCTTATCCGTGACTCGGTCGCCGATAACGCGGAGCTAGCCCTGCGCTACGGCACTCTCATGCCGATGAGGCTATTTTCAGGAGTTTCGTGATGAACACCCAATTTCCAGGTCCAGAACTTTGGGAGCGTACCGTCGGCGACATAGCTGCCACGCTGCCCGGCGCTACCGCAGTCTTCAGGAAGTTCAAGATCGATTTCTGCTGCGGCGGCGATCTCACCCTCGACAGCGCCGCTCACAGGAGAGGAGTCGATCCCACAGAACTTGAACAGGCGCTGGCGGCGCTGGGGACGCGCGACGGCGCCGGCACGGCGGCTACCGCGATGAGCAACGAGGTTCTGATCGACCATATTCAGGCCTGCTACCACGAGGCCCACCGACATGCCTTGCCGGAGCTAATGGCGCTGTCGCGAAAGGTTGAGGCCGTGCATCGCGAGCATCCGAAAGTGCCGGCCGGGCTTTCCGAAGCGTTGCGGCTCCTGAGAAGCGGGCTGGAGCCGCATATGGCCAAGGAAGAGGCTATCCTTTTTCCGGCAATGCTGCAGTGGACCGAGGGCAAGTATGACATCCCTATTTCGGAACTGCGGCACGAGCACGATGACCAGGGCACCACGCTTCGGCTGCTTGAAACCCTAACGGACAATTTCACCCTGCCTGAAGGAGCCTGCCGCTCATGGCAAGCGCTCTACGTGGGCGTTGCGCAGCTCGCTGAGGATTTGGTCGAGCACATCCACTTGGAGAACAATGTCCTTTTCCCGCGTTTCGCTGCGGCCGAAAGCCGGGCCTGACGCCAAGGTTGACGACGACCTGATCGCCAGCGAGGTGGCGGCGGCGTTTTGCCAGCTGCTGCTACCTCTGCTCATCGCTAAAGTGTGCAGCGGGTTTGGGAAACGTCATGTGAAACGCAAATGACGTGGCAACGCGTGTTCCCCAAAGTTGATCGCCGAGCGCCGCAGGATCAGTCCCGCCCCGTCGACGATGAGGCGGGCACGGCGATTGCCGTGGAAGAAGGTCAATCGATATCGGCCCTCGTCGGCATCGGTTCCCCGTTCGCAAAATGATGTAATCGTCCGGTTTCTCAACAGCGAAGGAATTTCCGCCGGCTCCAGACCCAGCAGCGGCCCAAGCACTGCGGCATCGACTAATATGTCGCCGGCGCTCATCTCGGTTTGCCCACAGCAATCCGACAATTCATCGACCCGAACGCTTCCGGAACGCATTGAAGTCAGACCAGCCAGGCAACCAAGAGCATCCCGACCACGATAAGCACCATGCCGCCAACAAGCATCGGCAGCAGGGAGCTTTCATTTTGGGGACTATGATTGCTGTCCTGATCGAAGCGGCTCATGTCAAGACTACTCCTGTGTTGGTCCTCAATGCGGGCTCTCAGAGAATGCGACCAAACTTGAAAAAACGCCTCACGGCGCTTGCCTGCTCAAGTGATGCAGCAACGCGTTCAATTTTCGCCACTGGGCGGGATTCGAGGCGCGCAGCGCGGCACAAGCCTTTCCAGCCTGCCGGCAGGCTGCATCGGCCTGTCCGGCCTTCGCCAAGGCCTTGAGACTCCTGACCAGGAGATCTGTCAGAACGGACACTGGATGGTCGCCGCTTGATGATGCGGCACCAGGTTCCTCTGCCTCCATGCGGTCCGCGTCCACGTCACCACTCACCGCTGTCCGCAATGCCTAGGTGCTCCTTGGCGGCCGCAGTCATCTTCTGTGGCGACCAGACCGGCTCGTAAGTCACCGTGACATCGACGAACTCCACGCCCGGAACAGCCCAGGCCGCGTCGCGGGCTCCCTCCTTCAGGTAATTGGTGGCTGGGCAGCCGCGCGTGGTGGTGGTCATCACGATGTTCACGACACCGCCGTCGTTGACCAGCACAGCGTAGACCAGTCCGAGATCGACAATGTTGTAGCCGAGCTCCGGATCGATCACGAGGCGAAGCGCTTCCTTGACCTTCTCGTCGTCCAGCTGCGATTCCGCTCCAACGCTCATGTCACACCTTTATGCCACCTCGCTGCTGCCCACTCCATCCGGCTCAAGCAGCCTTCGACAGGCGGCCGATCTCGACGCGCCAGACCTGCGGCCCCCTTTCGAGATAGGCCCAGGAGAACTGCCGGGGATGTTCCGCCTCGAGTTGATAATAGAGCGGCTTGGGATCATGGTCGTTGATGAGAACGAACTTCCCCCCAGGAGCTAGCTCATCGACGAGTTGGAAGATCTTCTGGTGCCGCTGCATAGGCACGAGGCTGCGGACATCTATCTCGTTTGGGACGGCTGTATGTGTCATCGGTTCATCCTTTGATTGCGTTGACGAGCGGGCAATCCATTTGCTTGCCGCCAGCGGCGGCAATGCGGACATCGCGTTTCGCTCCAGTTCGTGATAGTCAGCGCTAAAACATATATTGTCAATGTATGTTTTTTCATTCGGCTTCGCAACCTTGCAAAACATACATGTCCCACGCATCTTTCATGAGTGGGCGACATTTCGCTTGTGGCCAGCAAAGGGATTTTTGGATGAGACTGACGGATTTTTCCGACTACTCGCTCCGCGTGCTCTTGTACGCTGCGGCCAGGGACGGTCAGTTGATCACCATCGAGGAAACCTCCAAGGTCTACGGGATTTCGCGCACGCACTTGATGAAGGTGGCCAACCAACTGACCCGCGCCGGGTTTTTGAGGGCGGTTCGAGGCCGTTCCGGCGGCTTGACGCTTGCCAAGACACCGGCGCAGATCCGGCTGGGCGACGTGCTGCGGACTACGGAGCCCGATTTTGCCTTGGTCGAATGTTTCAGGAGCGAGAACCGTTGCCTGATCACTCCTCGTTGCCGCCTGCGCGGAGCGCTCAAGGAAGCGCTCGCGGCATTCGTGGGGACACTTGACCGCTACACCTTGGCCGATCTTCTGCTCCGCCCCGAAGACTTCGGCATTCAGCCGGCAGCGTAAACGTCCAGCCTCCGCCGCTTCACCTGGTCGCATAGGCGGGCCCTTGCTGAAACGGCATCTAAAAGATATATTCTCAATGTATCTTTTATCCGACGGTGATGCCCTTGCTACCTCTGTTCTTCGCTCACGCACTGCGCGCCTTCCGTGGTTTGCTGCCGGCATTCACGCCATGGGAACCGGCATCCGCGATATCCCGCCAAGAGCGGCTGGGCCTGATCTTTTCGGCCATAGACCGCTGCGGCGCCGATTGCCCCGCCTGCGCGATCTGGGCGTTGGAGCAGGATCGATGGCGGGGGGCGTTGGATTGACACTGACTGAGAGGAAGCAATCATGCTGAGCAACTCCCACGATTTCATCCGGCCTGCCAATGCATCCGACCGTGCTTATCTCGAATCCTTGGTTCGCGCGGAGTACGACAGGACCCACCCCGGCGAAACCTTCGACGACATGAAGCGGCGCATGTCCTTTTCCAGGGAGGACCAGGGCCTCTATCGCGACTGGATCGCGCTTGCAGCGGCGCGCGCCGCGCAGCCGGCAAAAGCGAAACCGATCGCCGCCTGAGATACACGCAACCGGACGATGTCCGGTAAGTCGATGCGACCAACGGACTGCGCTCGACACCAGATGCGGTCGTCCGACACAGCGTCCCGCCAAGAAGACAGAGAGAATGACCTACGTCGTTACCGACAACTGCATCAAATGCAAGTACATGGATTGCGTTGAAGTGTGTCCCGTGGACTGCTTCTACGAGGGCGAGAATATGCTCGTCATCCACCCTGACGAGTGCATCGACTGCGGCGTGTGCGTGCCCGAATGTCCGGCGGAAGCGATCTTGCCCGACACGGATCCGTTCGCCACGCCGGCATGGCTCGCGCTCAACCATCGATATGCGTCTTCCTGGCCCAACCTAACGCGCAGGAAAGCACCGCCCGCTGACGCGGATGCCTGGAACGGGGTTCCCGGAAAGTTCGATGGCCACTTCAGCGGCGAAGCCGGCGAGGGCGAATGACTTCGGACCTCTACGAAGGCACCGGCCAAGCGTCGTGTGCTTCCTGCCCTTCGCGACGTGGTGATTGAAAGAAGCTAAGCGGTCACGACCCATCGCAGTATCGTCTGGACGGCCACAAGGCCGGGATCGTCCGATTTCCGGACCAAGGTCAGGAGTTGGAACCAGAGATCGTCGTCGGCCTCGTCAAGAAACGCCCGCACGGCACCGGCTGAAAAGTCGCCCACGGACATCGAGGCCTGCGCTGCGCGTTCAGCAATTTTTTTAGCGAGATCGGGATGGAGAGTCGACAAAACGCCGACAACCACCTCCGGCCGTTCCAGTGCGGTGATCAGATCTCCGAGCAAGTTGCGCCCCTGTCACTCGAGTTCGTGGACCCTGCATTGACTACGAGAATGTAAACCTTCCAAGGCCCGGTAATCCGTTCCAGGCAAAAAACCGAAGGCACGCAAGTGACTTATCGTGTGCTTAAAGGTCAACATTCGTCAAGCTACAGGCCGTTGGCACATAGGCCGTCGCCACGGACGTCGTTTTGGTGAGCAGGCAAGTGTCTTTGCTCTGCCGGGACCAGCCCCTCTGGCCTACAGGAAATGCAGCGGCAATTTGCGCTGACGCAAATTGCTCCTCGCATGGTTGTTCTAAAATTCTCGCGACATTCAACCGCCGCAGGACCGACAGGTAGATCATGAAATACGCAATCATCGCGGCAGCAGCGTTCGCGACCCTGATGGCCGCAAGGATCGCCAAGGCCGTCGACCATCCAGTACGGCTGCGCTGCCGTCGTCGATAAGTCAGTGAATCTTGAGCAGGCCAAGACGACCAAACAGGCCGGTAAGGCCAAGACGGTTTTTTTCGCCAACCTGCTTGCCAAAGTTCGCGCTGGCAATTGAGCCAGCAATTTACTTGGACCCATGGCCGCCTCTGGATCGTCCGGTGGCCGCCTTTTGTGTCAGTCTCGAGCTCAAGATATGAAGAGCGACATGGCGATCCCGCGCACCCGGCCGGGCAAACACCCAGCCATCCTTTCCTATGGTTTCCGGCCCTTTTTCTTGCTTGGGTCGATCTATGCGGCTCTTGCGATCCTGTTCTGGCTGCCGTTGCTTTATGGCATCCTGGACACAGCTAGCGCGCTCGCGCCGGTTGACTGGCACATCCACGAGATGTTGTTCGGCTACATCGCCGCGGTCGTGACCGGCTTCTTGCTGACAGCGATTCCAAACTGGACTGGCCGTCTGCCCGTGCAAGGCGTGCCTCTTATGACGCTCGTACTTCTGTGGCTTGCCGGGCGTTTTGCCGTCTTCTTCTCGGGAGTGATCGGTTGGATTGCCGCGGCAGCAATCGACAGTGCCTTCCTGTTCGCCGTTACGGCCGCCGCAGCGGCTGAAATTATCGCCGGTCGCAACTGGCGCAATCTCAAGGTATTAGTACCGGTCTGTGTGCTGTTCGCCGCCAATCTCGTCTTCCATATCGAAGCCCATTTCCGCGGGCTGTCTGATTTCAGCCGACGCCTCGGCATCGGAGCGGCGATCCTGCTCATCATGGTCGTCGGCGGGCGCATAATACCGAGCTTCACCCGAAACTGGCTGGCCCGCCAAAACCCCGGACGCCTGCCAGTCCCGTTCGGGCGCTATGACACCGCTGTGATCCTGCTCTCCTCTGCGTCACTGATCGCATGGACCGCTTTCCCCGACGGCGTGTCCACAGGGGCCGCGTTGCTCGCTGCCGCCCTATTCAACGCGGCGCGCCTGGCTCGTTGGGCGGGTGACCGCACCTTGCGCGATCCCCTGGTGCTTATGCTCCATCTGGCGTACGCCTTCGTGCCCGTCGGATTTCTCCTTGCTGGCTTCGCGGCCATCTCCCCGCAGGTCGTGCCGCCTGCCGCAGCCTTGCATGCCTTCGGCGTGGGTGCGATAGGATGCATGACGCTGGCCGTGATGATGCGCGCGACGCTTGGACATACAGGCCGCGAGCTGCGGGCGGGTGTGGACGGGTGTTCGCTCTTCGCAGCGATGCTTCTCGCTGGCGTTCTGCGTGTCTGCGCCGCATCCCATCCTGAACAGCCGATGTTGCTGCACCTCTCAGCCGCGGCGTGGTCGGCAGGCTTTCTGGGATACGCCGCCCTTTTCGGCCGCATGCTTTTAAGGCCGAAACTCCGTGCCGGAGAGAACGAAGGTCGCGATCTGCTCGTAACGCTGGTTCCAAGGAGGGGAGCCAAAAGGTAACGGCAATCGGTTTCAGCTCCGCGTTGGGTTGTGCCTTGTCGGCAGCCTCGCTGTGGTACCGCGCCAGCCAGCGCGTCCCAGGATTGCCGTCGTTACTGTCCTTGCGAAAAGCCAAGCCGCATAGGCCTCGGCATCGCGATACCTGACTCCGCTCGCTGGCATGTGGCCTTGGGCCACGTCGCGTCAGGCGCAGTCGGCCCATGTCTGTGGTTTTGCCGGATTCTTCTTTGATATAGCGCAAACAAGCACGTCGACCGAGCCTGTATGGTCAACAAGCTGAACCGAAGGCAAAACCCATGTCCCGTCTGACATCTGAACCAGCGGCATCGATCCGGTCGATGGGCGAGCTTCTTGCCACGGCAATGGGAATGGAGAAGGAGTCGGCCGATAGATATGCGGATCTCGCCGGACGCATGCGCGCCGCCGGTCGGCGGGAACTGGCCGACGTATTCGACCGTCTCGTACTCGAGGAGACTGGCCATATCGACATGGTCGTGAGCTGGTCGCGGCAGATCATCGATAAGCCGCCCGAAATCCTACGGCCCGAAGCCGCGCCGCAGGGTATTTTCGACGAGGAAGGCATTGGGCTCGTCTCGCCGGAATTGGTGGATGCCTATCGCTCCCTGGCCATCGCCGTCCGCAATGAGGAACGCGCCTTCGCATTCTGGTCCTATGTGGCAGCGCATGGGGCATCGCCAGAAATCCGGGAAGCCGCCGAACAGATGGCACGCGAGGAACTGGAGCATGCAAAGACGCTGCGAAGCGAACGCCGAAAGGCCTTTTTCAAGGATCGGCGTTCGGCGTCGGCAATCCAGGAGCCCTACGATCTGTCCAGCCTGGAAATGGAGGTCTGCACTCGCCTTGAGGAATATGCCGGCATGAACGAGAGCGCTGAGATCAAGAACAGATACCGCGATCTTGCCCTCGAGGCCCACAAGCTCTCCCTCGATCTCGAATCGGATCCCCTTCACCCTCCCTCGCCCGTCGGGCCGCCGCCGCGATCATTGGATGCGCTTTGCGAGTGGCTGGCCGACCATTACATCGACGCGGGAGAACACCTGCCTTCGCAGGCCGCCCGGGACAGGGCGCAGGCGCTGGCCACCATCGCTGTCAAGCGCCTCGCCATCGTTCACGACCTTGTGCAGAGATAAGCCCCCAGCCCTGCCGCTCGACGAGGAGCGGCTGCCGCCACCAACGCGCCATTCAGGCTCAAGCGGCCCGGCAAGGTCGTGGAGTTCGCGGATCGGAGCTAAACCGGAGTTCGGCGCGTTGGCTTGGCGCAGGCATACATGCCAGTTGGCCGCCCAAACCGTCCTATGGGCGCAACGATGATCCGCCGCGGCCGTCCAGCGGTGCCAGTCTCAGATAGCGCTTTGCGGTTCATCGTGAGCTGAGTTGGTGTAGACGTCGGCATCCGAGCATCAAGCGGCGGCAGTTCCTGACAAAGCTTGAGAATAACTTCCTCACGCCTCTTGCCGTCTTCGCGCGACAAAACGTTGGGTTGCCTTTCGTCATTCACTCGTTATCAATATGAACGACAAGCGTGGCAAGCAATTGTCCCGCAGGGGGGCTAGGTATGCTCCGATTTGCAATTGTGCCCTTTCTGACCGCTCAATTCCAACCCTTGGCGGTTAGACTCCGGAGATTATTCGACCGCGACGCGATCTGCTGGCGGAGAATCTTCTCATTTGTCCCGGTGCCACCCGGCGTGTCTTTCGCGAAGCACGGCCTTGTCAAAGGGCCACCGCATGCGGCCAAGCCCTTTTGGGCGCAATTTGCGCTGACGATCATGCATCGTTGTCCGTTCCAGCCGCCGGGGCGAGGCCATCTCTGGCCGACTGCGATTGAGCGCGTCTTCCCCCCAAGCGGCGCGGCATCGCGGCGTGCTGGAGGAACTCGATGACAGACCGAACCGCAGGGCGCAAGACGAGGACGGAGCGCTAGCATGCCGGAGACCCGAAGCCTCGCCGTCTTACTCGTCAGCACATGGGCCTTCACGGTCTGCTTCGCCGTCTGGATGATGTTCGGGGTGACCGGAATCCCAATCCGGGAGGAGCTCGGACTCGACGCCACCCAATTTGGGCTCCTTACGGCGACCCCGGTTCTGACTGGCGCGCTCTTCCGCCTGCCGCTCGGTATCTGGACTGACCGTTTCGGCGGGCGGATCATCATGCTTCTTCTGCTGGTGGGCTGCGCCGTTCCGTTATGGCTCTCCTCCTACGCGACCTCGCTCTGGCAGTTTCTTCTGCTCGGCCTCGCGCTTGGCCTCGTCGGCGCGTCCTTTTCCGTAGGCACACCCTATGTGTCACGTTTTTTCCCGAAGGAACGCCGCGGTTTCGCCATGGGCTTCTTCGGCGCCGGCACCGTCGGAGCGGCCCTCAACATGTTCGTGGCGCCAGTCTTGATCAACAGCTATGGGTGGCAGGCGGTGCCCAGAACCTATGCCGTCTGCCTCCTTGCCACCGCGGCGGTTTTCTGGATTTTCTCTGCACCCGATCCCGGCGCTGGCAAGGCCGCCCCCCCGATATCGCAACAGCTGGCGGTGCTGCGCGATCCTCGCGTCTGGAAATACTGCCAGTATTATTCGATCGTGTTCGGAGGCTTCACCGCGCTCTCGGTGTGGATGCCGCAATATTTCCGGAGCGAGTACGGCTTCTCCATCGCCCAAGCCTCGCTGCTTGCCGCGAGTTTCTCGCTGCCAGGCGGAGCATTCAGGGCGCTGGGCGGCTGGCTATCCGATCGCTTCGGGGCCCATGCCGTCACCTGGTGGGTTCTGTGGCTTGCCTGGATTTGCCTGTTTTTGCTGTCTTATCCAAGGACGCAACTGACCGTATATACAGTCAACGGACCCGTGAGCTTCGCCATCTGGCTTGTGCCATGGCTGTTCACGCCGCTCCTGTTCGGGCTTGGCATCGCTTTCGCCTGCGGCATGGCCTCGACCTTCAAATACATAGGTGACGATTTTTCTGACTCGATAGGTGTCGTATCAGGCATCGTCGGCATGGTGGGTGGTCTCGGTGGCTTCCTGCTTCCGATCATGTTCGGCGCCATCCTCGACCTGCTTGGGGTCAACTCAAGCTGCTTCATGCTGCTCTACGGAATCGTCTGGGTGTCGTTGATCCTGAACTATCTGACCGAGGTGCGACGCGCCCCGGTCATGGGCGAGGACACTGCTCAACCAGCTCTGCGCAAGGCCGACACTCCAGCACAAGGAACAGCCATATGAGCCACTTCCTGGAACGCCTCACCTACCTCAGCCGACGCCGTGAATCCTTCGCGGACGGCCATGGCGAGCTGCGCGACGAAGACAGGATGTGGGAGGAAGGCTACCGGCAGCGCTGGCAACACGACAAGATCGTGCGCTCCACACACGGCGTGAACTGCACCGGATCCTGCTCATGGAAGATCTACGTCAAGAGCGGCGTGGTCACCTGGGAGACGCAGCAGACGGACTACCCGCGCACACGCCCGGGCATGCCGAACCATGAGCCGCGCGGCTGCTCCCGCGGCGCCTCCTACAGCTGGTATCTCTACAGCGCGAGCCGCATCAAATATCCCATGGTGCGCGGCCGCCTCGTGAGCGCATGGCGCGAGGCGCGCAAGACGCTGGGGCCCGTCGAGGCATGGGCCGCCATCACCGGCGACGAGAAGGTCTCGAAGTCCTACAAGGCGATGCGCGGCCGTGGCGGCTTCGTGCGCTCGACCTGGGCTGAAGCCACGGAGATCATCGCCGCCGCCAATGTCCACACGATCAAGACATGGGGTCCGGATCGCGTCGTCGGCTTCTCGCCGATCCCGGCCATGTCCATGGTCTCCTATGCCTCCGGCGCGCGCTATCTGAGCCTGATTGGCGGCACGCTGCTTTCCTTCTACGACTGGTACTGCGATCTGCCGCCCTCCTCCCCGCAGACCTGGGGCGAGCAGACCGACGTGCCGGAATCGGCGGACTGGTACAATTCCGGCTATATCATCGCCTGGGGCTCGAACGTTCCCCAGACGCGCACGCCCGATGCCCATTTCTTCGTCGAGGCACGTTACAATGGCACAAGCGTCGTGGCCGTCACGCCGGATTACTCGGAGGTCGCGAAGCTCTCCGACCTCTGGCTGCATCCCAAGCAAGGCACGGACGCCGCGCTCGCCATGGCGATGGGGCACGTAATTCTCAAGGAGTTCTTCCTCGACCGCAAAACGCCCTATTTCGAGGACTACTGCCGCCGACTGACTGACCTGCCGATGTTGGTACGGCTCAGGAAAGACGGCGACCGCTTCGTGCCCGACCGCTACCTGCGCCAGAGCGATCTCGCCGACGGCGGCAAATCGCGTCGCAAGGCGACGAAATCCGACCGTAGCGCCTGGAAGACGGTGGCGGTGGCCGACGACAGCGGCGACCTGGTCGTGCCGCAGGGCTCTATCGGCTATCGCTGGCCGGCGGACGGAGAACCAAAGGGCCGCTGGAATCTCGAGGAGAAGGACGGCGAAACGGGCGCTGACGTGCGGCTGGGTCTCAGCCTGATCGACCGCCGCGACGACGTGCTGTCGGTCGCATTTCCCTATTTCGGCGGTACGCCGCACCCGCATTTCGTCGGCAACGACCAGGGCGGCGACGTGCTGGTCCGCAACGTGCCCGCGCGACGCGTCAAGCTGGCCGAGGGCGAGACGTATGTCGCCACCGTCTTCGACCTGCTCTGCGCCAATTACGGGTTGGATCGCGGCCTCGGCGGCGATTGCGCGAAAAGCTTCGACGACAACGTTCCCTATACGCCGGCCTGGCAGGAGAAAATCACCGGAGTGGCGGCCGCGCAGGCCATCGCCGTTGCGCGCGGCTTCGCCGAGAACGCCGCGAAGACGAAGGGCCGCTCGATGGTCATCATCGGTGCCGGCATGAACCACTGGTACCATCAGGACATGGGCTACCGTTCCATCATCAACATGCTGATGATGTGCGGAACGGTGGGTGTCTCCGGGGGAGGCTGGGCGCACTATGTCGGACAGGAGAAGCTCAGGCCGCAGACTGGCTGGACCATGCTCGCCTTCGCGCTCGACTGGGTGCGGCCGCCGCGGCATATGAACGGTACCTCCTTCTTCTACGCGCATTCCGACCAGTGGCGCTATGAAAAGCTGGACGTGGCCGAATTGCTGTCGCCGCTAGCCGATCCCGCGCCCTATCGCGGCTCAATGATCGACCTCAACGTCAAGGCGGAACGCATGGGCTGGCTGCCTTCGGCGCCGCAGCTCGACATCAACCCGCTGACGCTCGCGGCGGAGGCGGAGAAGCAAGGCGTCGACGTGAAGGACCATGTCGTCACCGGCCTGAAATCCGGCAGTATTTCCATGGCCTGCGAGGACCCCGACAATCCGATCAATTTCCCGCGCAACCTGTTCATCTGGCGCTCAAACCTGTTCGGCTCGTCGGGCAAGGGACACGAATATTTCCTGCGTCATTTCCTCGGCACGCGGCACGGCCTGCAAGGCAAGGATCTCGGCGAGGAAGGCCGCGAGAAACCGAATGAGGTCGAGTGGCGCGATCCGGCGCCTGAAGGCAAGCTCGACCTGGTGGTAACGCTCGACTTCCGCATGTCGACGAGCTGCCTCTATTCGGACGTCGTGCTGCCGACCGCCACCTGGTATGAGAAGAACGACCTCAACACCTCAGACATGCACCCTTTCATTCACCCGCTTTCCGCCGCAGTGGATCCCGTCTGGGAAGCGAAAAGCGACTGGGAGACCTACAAGGCTATCGCCAAGCGCTTTTCCGAACTGGTGGAAGGGCATCTCGGCATCGAGCGCGACGTGGTGTTGACCCCCATCCAGCATGACACCCCGGCCGAGCTTGCCCAGCCCTTCGAGGTGCAGGACTGGAAGACGGGCGAATGCGACCTTATTCCCGGCGTCACCGCGCCGCAGATCGCTGTGGTGGAGCGAGATTACCCCAATACCTATCGTCGTTACACCGCACTTGGGCCGCTCGCCGACAAGCTCGGCAACGGCGGCAAGGGCATTTCGTGGAACACCGAGACCGAGGTGAAGGGACTTGGCGCACTGAACCACCACGTGAACGACGGCGGGCCGACCGACGGACGGCCGCGCATCGATACCGACATCGATGCCGCCGAAACCGTCATGTACCTGGCACCGGAAACGAACGGCGAAGTGGCGGTCAAGGCGTGGCAGGCCCTGGGCAAAATCACGGGGCGCGATCACGTCCATCTTGCCGAGACGCGCGAGGACGAGAAAATCCGCTTCCGCGACATCCAGGCACAGCCGCGCAAGATCATCTCCTCGCCGACCTGGTCGGGCATCGAGAGCGAACATGTCTCCTATACGGCTGGCTATACCAACGTGAATGAGTTGATCCCATGGCGCACCATCAGCGGTCGCCAGCAATTCTACCAGGACCACCGCTGGCTGCGCGATTTCGGCGAAGGCTTCGCGGTCTACCGTCCGCCGATCGACACCCGAACGGCCGCCGCCATGCTGGGCAAGAAGTCGAACGGCGAAAAGGAGATCGTGCTCAACTTCATCACCCCGCATCAGAAATGGGGCATCCACTCGACCTATACCGACAACCTCATCATGCTGACGCTGTCGCGTGGCGGGCCGATCGTGTGGCTATCGGAGACGGACGCGAAGAAGGCCGGCATCGTCGACAACGACTGGATCGAGCTGTTCAACCTGAACGGCGCGATCGCCGCGCGAGCGGTGGTCAGCCAGCGCGTGCAGGAAGGCATGTGCATGATGTACCACGCGCAGGAGAAGATCGTGAACGTGCCGGGCTCCCAGATCACCGGCCAACGCGGCGGCATCCACAATTCGGTCACGCGCACGGTGCTGAAGCCGACCCACATGATCGGCGGCTACGCGCAGCTTTCCTATGGCTTCAACTACTATGGAACGGTAGGCTCCAACCGCGACGAGTTCGTGGTCTTGCGCAAGCTCGTCAAGGTCGAATGGCTCGACCATTCCAATCCCGTCGATCCGGTTGCCGAGGAGGCCGCGTCATGAAGATCCGCGCACAGATC
>RXJA01000252.1 GCA_003963455.1 Hyphomicrobiales bacterium | reverse complement strand
GGCCCTGCACCGGGCCGACCAGCGGGTTGCCGTCGAGCGCGAAGGTGAAGGGGCCGTTGATGATCTGCTTGATGCCGGCCTTCTCGATGCCGGGAAAATGCTTGAAGCCGATTTCCAGCGACGGCGCGATGCGGTCGATGTCGGGCTGCAGGAGCTCATGGCCGAAATCCCAAGGCGTGTTGACCGGCGACCACGGCTTGCAGGCCTTTTCATAGGTGCCGAGCAGTATACCGTTGCGCTCCTGGCGGGTGTAGATCTCGCCCTTGAAGTCGAGCACGCCGATCATCTCGCGGCCGGTCGACTTGTTGAATGCCTCGACCTCCGGCATCGGTTCGGTGAGCAGGTACATGTGCTCCATCGCCAGCACCGGCAGCTCGACGCCGACCATGCGGCCGATCTCGCGCGCCCAGAGGCCGCCGCAGTTGACGACATGCTCGGCATGAACCGTGCCCTGTTCGGTCACGACGTTCCAGGTGCCGTCCGGCTGCTGGGTCAGGTCGACCACGCGGTTGCGCAGCACGATCTCGGCGCCGAGCTTCTTAGCCGCCTTGGAGTAGGCGATGGTGGTGCCGGAGGGGTCGAGATGGCCCTCGACCGGGTCCCACATGGCGCCGACGAAGTTCTTCTCGTCCATCAGCGGGAACATCGCCTTGGCTTCCGAAGGCGTGATCAGCTCGGTGTCCATGCCGAGATAGCGGCCCTTGGCATGGGCCAGCCGCAGGAAGTCCATGCGCTCGGGCGTATCGGCCATCATGACGCCGCCGGTCAGGTGCAGCGAGCAGGACTGGCCGGAGAGCTCCTCGATCTCCTTGTAGAGCTGGACGGTGTAGGCCTGCAGCTTGGCGACGTTCGGATCGCCGTTCAGCGTATGGAAGCCGCCCGCCGCATGCCAGGACGAGCCGGAGGTCAGCTCCGAGCGCTCGATCAGCATGATGTCGGTCCAGCCGGCCTTGGCGAGATGATAGAGCACCGAGCAGCCGACGACACCGCCGCCGATGACAACCGCTTTTACGTGGGATTTCATGAAGATAGGTCCGTTTTTACAGAGACTGAGTTTTAAGAGGCTGAATGGAGTGGACGAGGCGTGAAAACAAAGCGCAGTTCGGCCACCGCGATGTTTTCGGTCAGCCTGCCATCAAGCGCGGCAAGGATCGTTTCACAGACGGAAGCGCGATGCTTCAGGACGTCATGGTTCCAGAAGCGCAGGATCGAGTAACCTTGAGCCTGCATGAAGTCGTCGCGGCGGCGGTCGTATGGGCTGTCGGCGTGTTGATGCCCATCGACCTCGACGACAAGCCAACGCTCGCGACACGCGAAGTCCGCAAAAAAAGGACCGATGGAAAACTGGCGCGTAAAGCGATAGCCGCCGAGTTTCCGAGCTTTCAGCTCAAGCCAGAGCAATGCTTCCGATTGATTGCCTGCTTGACGGAGACCACGCGCTCGCTGGGTCGTACCCAGTTTGCGGCGGCTTCGCGTTTGAGCAGCGCCTTCCCCCACTCCGTCGCCGCTTCGCGGCGCCACCTCTCCCCCCTCCGGAGGGAGAGGAAGGGCGCCAGCTGGAATCGCCTTGCGCCTTTCCTCTCCCCCGTCGATCGGGGGAGAGGTGTCGAGCGAAGCTCGACGGAGTGGGGGTCGACTGTTCATCCTCAACCCAAATGATCAGAAGTCCGTCGGCGCGCCGCCTTCGGCGCGGCGCTTCTCGACGAAGTCGTTGAGTTCCTCGCGGATCGCCGGATCCATAAACGGCTCCTCGTAGGAGGCAAGGCGCTCCTTCCAGACCTTGTTGGTGCGCTCGAGCGCCGTCGGCGAGCCCGCCTCGGCCCAGGTCTCGAAGTTGCGCCAGTCGGAGACGATCGGCGAATAGAAGGCGGTTTTGTAGCGCTCCTGCGTGTGCTGGGTGCCGAAGAAATGGCCGCCCGGACCCACCGATTGGATGGCGTCGAAGCCAAGCGCGTCCTCGGAGAGGTCGAGCGGGGTCAGGAACTCGGCCACCATCTGCAGGAGGTCAATGTCGAGGATGGTTTTTTCGTAGGAACAGCGCAGGCCGCCTTCCAGCCAGCCGGCCCCGTGCATCATCAGATTGCCGCCGCCCTGGATAGCGCCCCAGAGCGAGAAGACGCTTTCATAGGCGGCCTGTGCGTCGACCGTGTTGGCGGCGCAGGTGTTGGAAGTGCGGTATGGGATGTTGTAGCGGCGGGCGAGCTGGCCGCCGACGAGCTGCGCCTTCATATATTCGGGCGTGCCGAAGGCCGGCGCGCCCGACTTCATGTCGACGTTTGAGGTGAAGCCGCCATAGCCGACCGGAGCACCCTTCTTCACCATCTGCGCGAAGGCGATGCCGGAAAGCGCCTCGGCGTTCTGCTGCACCAGCGCGCCGGCGATGGTGACAGGGGCCATCGCGCCCGACAGCGTGAAGGGCGTGACGATCACGGCCTGGCCCATGCTCGCCATCTGGATGATGCCTTCCATCATCGGCACGTCGAGCTTGAGCGGCGAATTGGTGTTGATGATGGTGAAGACCGACGGCTCTTCCATGAGCTGCTCGCGGCTGATGCCGCGCGCGATGCGGGTAATCTCGATGCCGTCGACGTTGCGCTCCCTGCCGAGCGAATAGATGTGGAAGACCTTGTCGGTAAGCATGGCGAGGTCGCGGATGCATTCCAGGTGCCTGACCGACGGGTGGATGTCGATCGGCTCCACCGGGTAGCCGCCGGTGCAGTGCAGGATGTTGTGCATCTGCGCCAGCCGAAGGAAGTTGCGGTAGTCGACCTGGTTGCCCGGCCGGCGGCCGCGATCCAGGTCGGAGCAGTTTGGCGCCGAGGCCATCATCGAGAGGATCACGTTGTTGCCGCCGAAACGCAGATTATGCGCCGGGTTGCGGGCATGCAGCGTGAATTCGGACGGGCAGTGCGAGACAAGCTCGAGGATCATGTCGCTGTCGAAGCGCACGCGCTCGGTGCCTTCGCGCACGTCGGCGCCATGCGCCTTCATGATGCGACGGGCTTCCTCATGCAGCACGTCGACGCCGATCTCCTTCAGCACGCGCAGCGAGGCGAGGTGGATCGATTCCAGTTCGTCGTCGGACACGAGCCTGGTCGGCGCCAGCGGGTTCTTCAACTGCCGGAAGGCGGGCTGCTCGAAGGCGGCAGAGCCGCCGGCGCGCTTGCCGGCGCGGCCGCCACGGCGGGCGCGATCGGTAGCCAGAGCCGGCTCGGCGGGATGGAGGGCAGCGGTCATGACAAGCCTCAAAGGATGCGAAAGCGGGCACATAATGGACCGGCGGCAATGCAGCCGGTGAGGAGGCGGCGACCACTAGGGCGAGGGAAGCGACATGACGAAAGGGCAGCGCGCTGGCCCTATCCGCCAACCGGCATCGCGCGATGCCGCTCTTGAATGTTCGTGCGGCGAAGGCGATGTAGGGCGGGCCGCGAGATGACACCCCGGAGACCCGCATGACCAGCGCGATGACCAAAACCCTGCCCGAATTGGCGGTGGATGACCCCTTCCTCTGGCTTGAAGACCGCAACAGCAAGGAAGCGCTGGACTGGGTTCATCGCCAGAATGCGCTGACGGTCGCCGAACTGCAGGGCGATCCTTCTTACCAGGCGACATTTGAAACCGCGCTCGACTTGATGACGGCCGAGGACAATATGCCGGTCGGGGCGGCGCTGGCCGGTTATGTCTATAATTTCTGGCAGGACAAGACCAATGCGCTCGGCCTGTGGCGGCGAACGCCCGTCGCTTCCTACAAGACCGACAAGCCGGATTGGGAAACGATCATCGATTTCGACCAGCTCTCGGCGAAGGAAGGCGTCAAATGGGTGTTCGGCGGCGCGAGCCGGCTCTATCCCGATTTCGACCGCTGCCTGCTCTTCATGTCGCCGGACGGCGGCGACGCCAGCGAAATGCGCGAATTCGATATGGCGACCAAGTCTTTCGTCGAGGGCGGGTTTTCCGCGCGCGCCTCCAAGTCGGGCTTTTCGTGGCTGGACAAGGATACGGTGATCGTCTCGGCGGCATTCGAGGAAGAAGACAAGACCCAGTCGGGTTATCCGCGCGTGATCAAGCTCTGGCGGCGCGGCACCAAGCTCGAGGATGCAACGCTGATCTTCGAAGGCGCGAAGCACGACCTCGCGGTCGGCGGCGGCGTCGAATATGACGGCGACAGGCGGCATGTGCTGCTCGGCAAGACCATCGACTTCTTCACCTCGCATAGTTTCCTGCGGCTGGATTCGGGCGAGAACCGGCGTATTCCGCTGCCCGACGACGCGACCGACACGGCGATCTTCAAGGGCCAATTGATCTTCGGTGTGCGCAGCCCGTGGACTACGCCGGACGGCACGCGCTGCCTGCCCGACGGGCTTTATTCCGTCGATTTCGACCGCTGGATCGAGAGCGGCGCGTTCGGGCCGTTCGAAACCGTGCTCGCGCCGGCGCATCGGGTCTCGATCGCCGGGCTCGCCAGGACGCGGGACCGGCTGTTCATCAACCTGATGGACAATGTGCGGGGCAAGGTCGTCGCCTGCGACCGCACCGCAAATGGCTGGTCGCTCAAGCCGGTGGCGCTGCCCGACAACGGCAATGTCGGCATCAGCCATGCCGAGCATTTCGGGTCCAGCGTCTCCTTCTCCTTCACCGACTTCCTGACGCCGAGCTCGATCATCTGGTCGGACGACAATGGCGAGACGCTTCAGACCGTGAAGTCGCAGCCGGCCCGCTTCGACGCCTCGCCCTATGTTTCGGAGCAGTTCGAGGCGCGCTCGAAGGACGGCACGATGATCCCGTATTTCGTGGTGCGGCGAAGCGACCAGAAGGGGCCGGTGCCGGCGCTGCTCTACGGCTATGGCGGCTTCGAAGTGCCGCTGCTGCCCGGCTATGCCGGCATTCGCGGCAAGCTCTGGCTGGATAAGGGCAACGCCTATGTGCAGGCCAACATCCGCGGCGGCGGCGAGTTCGGTCCGGCCTGGCATCAGGCGGCGCTCAAGGGCAAGCGCCAGAACGCCTTCGACGATTTCGCCGCGGTGGCCGAGGACGTGGTCCGTCGCGGCATCACCACGGCGGCGCAACTCGGCATCCAGGGCGGCTCGAATGGCGGCCTGCTCACCGGTACGTTGCTGACGCAGCGGCCGGAATTGTTCGGCGCCGTCATCATCGACGTGCCGCTGCTCGACATGCTGCGTTACACCGAACTGCCGCCCGGCGCCTCCTGGATCGCCGAATATGGCGATCCGTCGAAGCCCGAGGAGGCGGCCTGGCTCGGCGCCTATTCGCCCTATCAGCATGTCGCGGCCGATGTCGCCTATCCACCCGTGCTGCTGATGACCTCGACCGCCGACGACCGCGTCCATCCCGGGCATGCGCGCAAGATGGCGGCGCGGCTGCAGGAGGCCGGTCACGCAAGGACGCTGTTCTTCGAGGAGACCGAGGGCGGCCATGGCGGGCGCGGCGATCGCCGGCCACAGGCGGCGCAGACGGCGATGCGCTATATGTTCCTCAAGCGGGCGCTTGGCGGCGCTGCCTGACCTCAATGAGCAAGACAATCAAGATGGTCTACCGGGAGGACAAACTGGCCCGCGTTGGTATTCTCGCCAGCGGCGCCGTCCCAACTCCACTTTTCAGCTTTTACGAAGAAACCTGGAAAGAATACGAGAACGATGGCACTGGAGAGCCATACAGCCTTTGGCTTCCAACGTACGGCTCTGGATATTATGACAGCGCTGAAGCTGCTGAAGCAGAAGCCCGCTCTATGTTCCCGTGGTTTGCGGCGGCAGCATCAGACTGAGACACTGTCCCCTGATGGGGACGGCTTGAATTTTAGGGCTCAGGCGGCATAAGCTGCCGCCATGATCCGCTTCAGCACATCCGGCGCCTTCGGGGTCGCGGTGACGCCGTCACCGCGGACCCTTCGCGCCGAGCTTTTGCGGCTGTGCGCCCGCATCGGCTATTCGCCGCCTTCTTTCCTCTGACGAATCCGCCCCGGCCGCTGCCGGATTGATTCAAGAGGAAAGATCAAATCCATGACCTATCAGAACTATTCGCTGAAGCAGCTTCAGCAGATCGATGCCGCGCATCACCTTCATCCGTTCACCGACCACAAGGAACTGCGTGAGATCGGCTCCCGCATCATCACCCACGCCAACGGCCCGTTCATCTACGATTCCGAAGGAATGGAGATTCTCGACGGGATGGCGGGCCTTTGGTGCGTCAATGTCGGCTATGGCCGCAACGAGCTGGCCGAGGCCGCTTACGCGCAGATGAAGGAGCTGCCTTACTACAATTCCTTCTTCAAATGCTCGACGCCGACGCCGGTGCTGTTGTCCAAGAAACTGGCGGAGCTGGCGCCCAAGCATGTCAGCCAGGTCTTCTACGGCTCGTCAGGTTCGGAAGCCAACGACACGGCGCTCAGGCTTGTCCGCCATTACTGGGCGCTTGAAGGCAAGCCCGAGAAGAACCGCATCATCTCGCGCAAGTCGGCCTATCATGGTTCGACCGTCGCCGGCACGTCGCTCGGCGGCATGGAGCCGATGCACAAGCAACTCGGCGGCGCGGTGCCCAACATCGTCCATGTGATGATGCCCTATGCCTATGAACTCGCGCTGCCCGGCGAGAGCGACCATGATTTCGGCATCCGCGCGGCAAAGGCGGTCGAGGACGCGATCCTGGAGGCAGGCGCCGACAAGGTCGCCGCCTTCATCGGCGAGCCGGTGATGGGCGCCGGCGGGGTGAAGATCCCGCCGATGAGCTACTGGCCGGAAGTGGAGCGCATCTGCCGCAAATACGACGTGCTGCTGATGCTTGACGAGGTCATCACCGGCTATGGCCGCACCGGAGAGTGGTTCGCTGCGCAGACCTTCGGCATCGAGCCCGACACCATCACCACCGCCAAGGCGCTGACCTCGGGCTACCAGCCGCTGTCGGCGCTGCTGGTCGGCGACCGCGTGGCCAAGACGCTGGTCGACAAGGGCGGTGAGTTCTATCACGGCTACACCTATTCCGGTCATCCGGTGGCCTGCGCGGTGGCTCTCAAGAACCTCGAGATCATTGAGAAGGAAGGGCTGGTCGAGCGCGTCAAGAACGACACCGGTCCGTATTTCGCGCAGGCGCTGCAGGAACGGATCGCCGGGCACAGGCTGGTCGGCGAGGTGCGTTCGATCGGCCTGATGGGCGCGATCGAGATCGTCAAGGACAAGGCTACAAAGGAACGCTATCTGCCGTCGGGCAGTGCCGCCGTCGTCGTGCGCGACCATGCGATCACGAACGGCATGATGCTGCGGGCCACCGGCGACACGATGATCCTGTCACCGCCGCTGATCTGGACGCGCGACACGATCGATATGGCTTGCGAGCGCATCGCCCAGGCGCTCGATCTCGCGGACGCGGATTTGCGCAAGCGCTGAGCGAATATTGTCCGGGCGCTCTTCAATGGGCGCCCGGTCCATTCCTGGACGTCGTGCGTGATGTCTCCAAAACGCAAAAACCGCGCCCCGGCGGGAACGCGGCTCTGCCAGATACACATGGCATTTCGCTACAAGAATACTTGCGAAATTTACGGGCTCCGGTACGCGAGACCTGATCCGGAGCGCCGGGCAGACGCGATGTCCGCCTCGCAGTCCGTTTTAAAGACACATCGTTACCGGTGAGTTATCGAGACCTTAAGCAAATCTAAATTTGCCTGCTTCGCGTGCCGGTAAATCCTGAAATAATCTTTGAAAAACAGCGCCTTACGCCTTATTTCCACGCAGGAAATTAATAATGCCGGAAAAATCGGCGCCGGCATGCCCTTGCGCGTTGAACAAGGCATAGAGCTGTGTGGCTTCGGCGCCCAACGGGGTTACGGCGCCCGCGCCCTGTGCTGCTTCCTGCGACAGTTTCAGGTCCTTCAGCATCAGCGCGGCGGCAAAGCCGGGCTTGTAGTCGCGATTGGCGGGCGAAGCCGGAACAGGGCCGGGCACCGGGCAGTAAGTGGTGAGCGACCAGCACTGGCCGGACGAGGTCGAGGCGACGTCATACAGCGCCTGGTGCGACAGGCCTAGCTTTTCGGCGAGCACGAAGGCCTCGGCGACGCCGATCATCGAGATGCCGAGGATCATGTTGTTGCAGATCTTGGCGGCCTGGCCGGCGCCGTCACCACCGCAATGGACGACGCGGCCGGCCATCGGCTTCAGGATCGGCTCGGCGGCGGCGAAAGCCGCGTCGGAGCCGCCGGCCATGAAGGTCAGCGTGCCGGCCGTGGCGCCGCCGGTGCCGCCGGAAACAGGCGCGTCGATCGATTGCAGGCCATGCCGGCTGGCGATGGCGTGGGCCTTGCGCGCCGATTCGACATCGATGGTCGAGGAATCGATGAACAGCGCGCCTTTCTTTGCCTTGGGCGCGATGTCCTCATAAACCGACAGCACATGCTTGCCGGCGGGCAGCATGGTGATGACGACGTCGGCGTCCTTCACTGCGGCGATCGCATTCGCCATGACGGTAATGCCGTGTTCCTTAGCTTTTGCGAGATTCTCCGGAACGAGATCGAAGCCGTAAACAGCATGTCCCGCCTTTACGAGGTTGGCAGCCATCGGATTGCCCATATTGCCGAGGCCGATGAAGGCGATCGTCGTCATTCCTGTTCCTCCGGATATTTCGCAGTTAGCGCCCAATCAGCGCCCGCGCGATGATCACGCGCATGATCTCGTTGGTGCCTTCGAGTATCTGGTGGACGCGCAGGTCGCGCACCAGCTTCTCGATGCCGTAGTCGTGCAGATAGCCGTAGCCGCCATGCAACTGCAGCGCCTGGTTGGCGACGTCGAAGCCGATGTCGGTGACGAAGCGCTTGGCCATCGCCGACCATTTGCCGGCGTCCGGCGCCTTGCGGTCGAGTTTGGAAGCGGCGGCGTAGAGGAATATGCGGGCCGCCTGCAGCTCCGTCTCCATGTCGGCCAGCCTGAACTGCAGCGCCTGGAACTGGTTGATCTTGGAGCCGAACGCCTTGCGCTCACCCGTATAGGCAAGCGCCTTGTCGAGCGCCGACTGCGCGCCGCCGAGCGAGCAGGCGGCAATGTTGAGGCGACCGCCGTCGAGTCCCGCCATGGCGATGCCGAAGCCGGCGCCCTCCGTAGCCAGCAGGTTCTCGGCCGGCACCTTGCAATCCTCGAAGATGACCTGGCGGGTCGACTGCATGTGCCAGCCCATCTTGTGCTCGTTGGCGCCGAAGGAGAGGCCCGGCGCATCCTTGGGCACGACGAAGGTCGAAATGCCTTTCGGGCCGTCGCCGCCAGTACGCGCCATCACGACATAGACATCGCTGTCGCCGGCGCCGGAGATGAACTGCTTGGCGCCGTTGAGGACATAGTCGCCGCCGCTCTTCACCGCGCGCGTCTTCAGCGCTGCGGCATCCGAGCCGGAGCCGGGCTCGGTCAGGCAATAGCTCGCCAGCCATTCCATCGAGGTCAGTTTCGGCAGGAAGCGCTGACGCTGCTCGTCGCTGCCGAAGCGGTCGATCATCGAGGCCGCCATGTTGTGGATGGAAATGAAGGAGGAGAAGGCCGGATCGGCGTGGGCCAACGCCTCGAAAATCAGCACCGCGTCCAGCCGGCCGAGCGCCGACCCGCCGACATCGTCGCGCACATAGATGCCGCCGAGGCCGAGCGGCCCTGTCTCGCGGATCACATCGGCGGGGAAGTGCCTTGCCTTGTCCCAGTCCAGCGCATTGGGCGCGACGCGGTCCGCCGCGAAGGCCTGGGCCATTTCCTGGATGGCGCGCTGTTCCTCGTTGAGTTCGAACTGGCCAGCGCCCGCATCGACTGCAGCGTCCATGGCGTGCTCCCTGTCGTTTCAGGCCTTGTGGCCTGTCGTTTTTGGCTTTGCGCGCCGTTCAATCTAGACCAATGATGCCGCCGCGCAACCCGGCCCCCTGCGGACCGGTTGTGCATGGATTGACCAACGGAGCCCTGCGTGCCGACAATTTTCGATGAGTTGCTGGAGCGGTTCCATGCCTATCTCGCTCGCGTCGACAACGATCTGGTCGCGGGCGAAGTCGCGCGCATCGGCTGGGACATGCCGGCTCGTGCGCTCGAGTCGCGAGCGCTTGGCTGCCTTGGCCATCTCGATCGCATCGCCGCGCTCGCGCCGACAGACGCCGAGCCGCTGGCGCGGTTCGTCGCCGACCATCGGAATGAGCTGCGCTGGGGGCAGACCTATACCGCCGCCGATTTCGGACAGGGCTTCCTCGACAATTACGGCTGGCTGGAAGTGTTCGGCACGCGCGGGCATTTCGTCAACGACAAGGTCGCGGGCGGTCTCCTGATCCTCGGGCCGGATATCGTCTATCCCGACCATCACCACATCGCCGAGGAGATCTACATACCGCTGACCGGCGGCACGGAATGGCGCATGGGCGAGGGCGGTTTCCACGTTCGCGATGCCGGCGAGGTCATCCACCACGCCTCCAACGTCAGTCACGCCATGCGCACGGACAAGGAGCCGCTGATGGCGCTCTATCTCTGGCGCGGTGGACCGCTAGCGCAGAAGTCGACGATAGGCTCGGGAGGCAGGGGCTGATGGCCAGGGCGATCATGCTGCAGGGCACCGGTTCGGATGTCGGCAAGACCGTGCTGGTGGCCGGGCTCTGCCGCGCCGCGAAGAATCGCGGGCTGCAGGTCAGGCCGTTCAAGCCGCAGAACATGTCGAACAACGCCGCCGTCGCCGATATCCCCGGCGATGACGGAACCGGCGAAGGCGAGATCGGCCGCGGGCAATGGCTGCAGGCGCTGGCCTGCGGGGTGAGGCCGACGGTCCATATGAACCCGGTGCTGCTCAAGCCGCAGAGCGACATCGGCTCGCAAGTGGTGGTGCAGGGCAAGGTGTATGGCGAGGCGCGGGCGCGCGACTACCAGGCGATGAAAGCCGGGCTGATGGACGCGGTGCTCGATTCCTGGGCCAAGGTGGGCGAGGGCGCCGACCTTCTCATCGTCGAAGGCGCCGGCTCGCCCGCCGAGATCAATCTCCGCAGCCGCGACATCGCCAACATGGGATTTGCGACGCGCGCCAATGTGCCGGTGATCCTGGTCGGCGACATCGATCGCGGCGGCGTCATTGCGTCTGTGGCCGGCACGCATCTCATCCTGCCCGAGGAAGACCGGCGCATGATCGCCGGCTATCTGATCAACAAGTTCCGCGGCGATGTCTCGTTGTTTGACGACGGGATAGACGCGATCGAAAAGTTCACCGGCTGGCGCTGCTTCGGCGTCGTGCCGTGGCTGAAGGCGGCCGGTCGGCTCCCATCCGAGGATTCGGTCGTGCTCGAACGCCTCGCTTCCGGCGAGAAGCGGGCGCTGAAGGTCGCGGTGCCGATGCTGGCGCGCATCGCCAATTTCGACGATCTCGATCCGCTCAAGGCCGAACCGCAGGTCGAAGTCGTGTTCGTACCGCAGGGCAAGAGGCTGCCGGAGGATGCCGGGCTCGTCGTCATCCCCGGCTCCAAATCGACCATCGGCGATCTCATCAAATTCCGTGAGAACGGCTGGGACAGCGATCTTTCCGCGCACCGCAAGCGCGGCGGCCATGTCGTCGGCATCTGCGGCGGCTACCAGATGCTTGGGCGGGTGGTGCGCGATCCCGACGGCATCGAAGGCAGCGTCACCGAGGCCGAGGGTCTCGGCCTGCTCGATATCGAAACGGTTATGGAGCCGGAAAAGACGGTGCGCAATTCAAGCGCGCGTTCGGTGCAGTTCGGCCTGCCGCTCGAGGGCTATGAAATCCATCTCGGACGCACAACCGGCCCGGACACGGCGCGGCCGTCGGCCATCCTCAACGGCGTCGAGGACGGCGCGGTTTCGATCGACGGCAAGGTGATCGGCACTTATCTGCACGGGCTGTTTTCCGCCGACGCTTTTCGCGCCGCCTACCTGGAGAGCCTTGGCGTCAAGGGCGGCGGTGTCGACTATCGTGCCGAGGTCGAGAAGGCGCTGGACGAGGTCGCGGTCGAGTTGGAACGGCATCTCGACTGCGACGCGATCTTTTCCCTGGCGCGTTAGGCATCTCACCAATAAGTTTGAGATTGGCGAAAGTGCCCGTCGGGTCGTTGCGAGCCAAATCGAACACGCTCGCAAGAATCAAAAGCGCCCGGCAGGGCCGGGCGCTCCGAGTTGCCTGAGATTGTTTGTGCTCACGCGCCGCGCATCAAGCATCCGGCGGCGAGCACGATATAGGCGATGAGCATGATCCAAACGGATGCAAGCGGAATGAATGCAAGTAGGCCAAGAGCGGCAAGAAGGCCGATGATGGCAATGACCAACGAAATAATGAACACGATCTGGGTGGGTGCACTGAGATTCATGTCTGGTCCCTCCAACATGATTCGCAACACACGAACTCTACCAGCAGGAGCCTCATATACCAATTAGCTGGCGCAGGGGATTGGCCGGGTCGGCCAGCAGCTTGATCGCCAGCGCCACGCACACGATGACCAGCAGCGGCTTGATCAGCCGGGCGCCGATGCGGATGGCGAGACTGGCGCCGAGGCGCGCGCCGAGGAATTGGGCCACGCCCATCATCAGGCCGACCTTCCAGTCGATGACGCCGACGGCGGCGAAGACGACGAAGCCGCCGATGTTGGAAGCGAAGTTGAGCAGCTTGGTGTGCGCGGTCGCCTTGAGCACGCCGTAGCCGGCAAGGGTGACGAAAGCGAGCATGTAGAAAGAGCCGGCCCCGGGGCCGAAGACGCCGTCATAGAATCCGACCAGCGGCGGGATGATCAGCCCGAACAGGAAAGGCGACAGCCGCTCGGCGCGGTCGATATCGTCCATGTTCGGCTTCAGCGCGAAATAGAGCGCAATGGCGATCAGAAGCAGTGGCAGCAGGGCGCGCAGGAAATCGCCGGGAACGACCGTCGCCAGAAGCGCGCCGACCGCGCCGCCGACAAGCGCCAGCAGCGCCGATGGCAACTGGCGGCGCAGGTCGACCTGGCCGTTGGCGGCATAATGGAGGGTGGCCGAACCGGAACCGAACATGCCCTGCAATTTGTTCGTGCCGAGGGCTGCGACCGGCGAAAAGCCGGCCAGCAACAGCGCCGGGATCGTGATCAGCCCGCCACCGCCGGCGATCGAGTCGACGAATCCGGCGGCAAAGGCGGCGGCAATGAGGATGAGGACAGTCTGCAGGGTAAGGTCGATCATCGGGGAGGTGTCTTGGAAGGAAGCAGCAGCTTCCATCACGCTCGCCCCGTTTGCGCAAGAGCGATTCCAAGCCGAGATCGATCCGCCGTTCCATGCCGAACCGCTCTGTTTCCTGTTTTGGCGCAATTCCGGACGGAAGGCTGCGGCGAAGACGCCGAACTTAACCGCTCACACTTTTCCTGGAATTGCTCTAACAATCAGACCAGACTCGCAAAGGGAGCTTCATGGCGATGGCGTTGCTCGACCAGATACGCTCGATCTTCGACGGTGACCCGGGCGTGCGCAAGGTAGCGGACGATCCGGTGCTGTCGGCGGAACTTCTGATGCTGTTTCGCATGATCCTGGCCGACGGTTCGGTTTCGGAGAGCGAGATGGCTGTCTTCCGCCATATCTGCAAGGAAGCCTTCGGTATCCCGGAGGCGTCGATCGACAGCGTCATCGAATATCTCAACGATTATGGCTACGAGACCAACGGCTCGCAGGCGATCGCGCTGTTTCGCGATCTCGATGTCGAGCGCCGGAAACTCCTTGCACGCCACATGGCCGAGATCGCCAAGGCCGATTCCAAGCTGGCGGAAAGTGAAGTACGGCTTCTGCGCCGTACGCTCGATCTGCTGGATATCAGTCCGGTCGATGTGGTGAAGCCGGAAGGCTGAAGCAATTCCAGGAAAAGTGTGAGCGGTTAGGCTCGGCGACTTCGCCGCAGCCTTCCGTTCGGAATTGCGTCAAATAAAATAGGCTATTCGCTACCCCTGTTCCTGCACGCGCCGCGCGATGGCGCGGTGAAGGTCGGGGGCGGCCGCGACAAGCGCCCGTGCCGGCTCGGAGCGCGGATGGTCGAGCACATCGGCAGTCCTGCCGCGCTCGACGATCTTGCCTTCATGCATCACCAGCACCTCGTCCGCCATGGCGCGGGCGACCGTCAGGTCATGGGTGATGAAC
>RXJA01000381.1 GCA_003963455.1 Hyphomicrobiales bacterium | reverse complement strand
GCGGTGATCGGCGGCATCGGGCTGTCGGGCGGACGGGGCGGAGTGCGCAACGTGCTGGTGGGCGCCGCGCTGATCGGCATCCTGCTCAACGCGATGACCATCATCGACATTCCGCTGCTCTACCAGAACCTGATCAAGGCGGCGATCCTGCTGGGAGCCATCATCGTGGACGGCATTATCAATCCGCGCGACGAGCAGACGGCGCAACAGGGCGACATTTAGAGCAGATGGGCCAGCCCATCTTGCTCTGGGGGTACCCGGAACGATCGCGACGATCGGCCGGCAAAATGAAAACCGAACCAGAGGATGTGACATGAAACTGTTCAGAACATTGATGGCGGCGGCCACGGCGCTCGCCGTTACCGCCTTCGCGGCGCCGAGCTTCGCCGCTGACGATCCGGGCCCCGCCGCCTACGCCAAGGCTCTCAACGGCAAGCGCGTCATGCTGGTGCCGCTGGCGATGGGCTTCGACCTGGCGCAGGGCTGGGCGCATTACCTCAAGAAGGAGGTCGAAGCCTGGGGTGGCACGTTCGAGACGCGCGATCCGAATTGGGTCGTCGATGCCGGCGCGCAGGCGATCACCGACGCCATCGCTTCGGACACGCGGCCGGATGTTCTGATCATCCACGCGCCGGACCTCAACTCCTATTCGAAGCTGATGAAGAAGGCGCAGGCCGCGGGCACCTATGTGCTGCTGGTCGACAATCCGGCGAACTTCCCGGCCGACGCCTTTGTCGGCAGCGACTGGGACAAGCTCGGCCAGCTCGAGGCCGAAGCGGCGATCAAGGGCTGCGGCGACAACTCGTCGAAGAAGATCGGGCTGGTGCAGGGCGACCAGGCGAACTCGTCGAGCCTCTATCAATATGCCGGCATCATGAAGGTGCTGGAGAAGCATCCCGACTTCCAGGTGGTGGCAAAGCCCGACTCGAACTGGGACGCGACCACCTCGCGCAACGTGACGACGACGATGCTGCAGCAGCATCCGGACATCTGCTCCATCATCGACTTCTGGGACGGTGACGCCACCGGCGCATCGGCCGCGATCCGCGACGCCAAGCTCGACGGCAAGGTGTTTCTGGTCACCACTGGCGGCGGCGAGAAGGCCGCCGACTGCGACAAGCTGAATGACGGCACCTACGGCGCCGTGGTGATGACCGATCTTGCGCGCCAGTCCGGCGACATGAATGCCATCATCAAGTTCCTGCTGCAGAGCGGCCAGCCGGCCGGCACCTCGCACACCTACATCTACACGCTGGAGAAGGCGACGACGAAGGCCGACCTCAAGCCGGACAGCTGCTGGGACCTGAAGGCGCTGCAGGCCGAAGCGGCGGCGAAGTAAGCCCGCCGTTTGAAGCATCAAGAGGTGGCCGGATCGTTCCGGCCACCTCTTTTCCCGTTGCCACTCCTTTTTCGCTTGAATGACAGCAGCAGCCGATGACCTTCCGTGAACGCCTCCAGGCCTGGCGCTACAATCTCGTGCCCGACCATCTGGTCGGCGAGATACTGACCAAGCGCTGGACCGACAACGCCATTCCCTTCCTGGCGCTGGTGGCGACGCTCGGCGTGTTCGGCTCGATCATTCCAGGCTTCTTCAAGCTCAACTCGCTGCAGGAATCGACCCGCCAGCTCGGCGAGTTCTCGCTGGTGGTCATCGGCATGACCGTGGTGATGCTGGGCGGCGGCATCGACCTCTCGGTCGGTTCGATCTTCGCGCTGTCCTGCTTTTCCGCCGTCTATGTCTTCTTCATCCTCGATCAGTCGATCTGGCTGGCCTTGGCCGCCGCTTTGGCCACCGGGCTCGTCTTCGGCGCCATCAACGGTTACCTCGTCGGATATCTGAGGCTGCGCGCCTTCCTCACCACGCTGGTCACCTTCATCTTCGGGCGGGCGCTGTTCGACATTCTGGTCAGCACCTATGCCGCCGATGTCCAGCTTTCCCAGGCCTCGTCCGACGTGCTCGACTTCATCGGCGACGGCACGTTCTGGGGCCTGTCGGTTTCGGTCTGGCTGGCGATCATCCTAGCCATCGTCACGCATATAGCGCTGACGCGCTCGCGGCCGGGCTGGCATGTGCTGGCGGTCGGCGGTTCGCGTCGCTCGGCGCATAATGCCGGCATCCGCGTGCGCCGCACCGTCTTCATGACCTATGTCTTTTCAGGCTTCTGCTCATCGATCGGCGGCTTCCTCATCGCCTGCCGGTTGAGCGGGGCAGGGCCGGGCACCGGTCTCAACCTGGAAATCATGGCGCTGACGGCGGCGGTGGTCGGCGGCGTCAGCCTCGGCGGCGGACGCGGCTCGGTGGTCAAGGGCCTGATGGGCGCCATCATCGTGCTGACCATGACCAACGGCCTGATCCGGCTGGGCTACGGCACCGGCACCAACCAGATGGTGCTCGGCATCCTGCTAGCGGTCGCCGTCACCATCGACATCCGCTGGCTGAAGAACCGCCACAAGGTACTGAACGAGGTCTATGTCGCGCCGGTCTATCTCAAGATGGGCGAGACGCAATCGGCCGCGCCCGGCTCCGGCACGCCTTATGAGCTCGACAACAGGCTCTCGGCCGCGGACCATATCGGGCTCGGCGAGCTGGAAGGACCCGAGGACGTCATCCTCGACCGCGATGACCATCTCTATTGCGGCACACGCCACGGCGAGATCGTCCGTTTCTTCGCGCCGGACTACAAGCGTTCCGAGGTCTTCGCCCATATCGGTGGTTTTCCGCTGGGCCTGGCCTTCGACAAGGAAGGCAATCTGATCAGCTGCGTCGGCGCCATGGGGCTCTATTCGGTCTCGCCGGAGCGGGACGTGAAGCGCCTGTCGGCCGAGACGGCGCGCTCCTGGACCTCGATCGTCGACGATGCCCGCCTGCGCGACCCGAACGATTGCGACATCGCGCCGGACGGGCGCATCTATTTCACGGACTCGACCAAGCGCTACGACGCCCACGATTGGGCGCTGGACTCGATCGAGAACCGCGCCACGGGGCGCCTTTTGGTCTATGACCCGAAGGACGGATCGACCAAGACGCTGCTCGACGGCTACCGCTACACCAACGGTGTGTGCATGGCGCATGACGGCAAATCGCTGTTCTTCGCCGAAAGCTGGGCCTGCCGCGTGCACCGCTACTGGCTGGAAGGGCCGAAGGCAGGCACCGCCGAATGCGTCATCCGCGACATGCCGGGCTATCCCGACAACATCAACCGGGCCTCCGACGGCAATTACTGGATGGCATGGCTCGGCATGCGCACGCCGAGCTTCGATCTGTCGCTGCGCCATCCCGATATGCGCAAGCGCATGACGCGGCGCCTGCCGCAGGACGAATGGCTGTTCCCCAACATCAACACTGGCGGCGTGGTGAAGTTCAACGAGAAGGGCGGCATCGTCGAGACGCTCGGCGATCTTTCCGGCAATGCGCATCCGATGGTGACGTCGATGCGCGAGCATAAGGGCTATCTGTTCGTCGGCGGCATCCTCAACAACCGCATCGGCCGCTACAAGATCGCCGGCGCGGATCCGAACTGGACGAGCCCCGCTTCCTATTGGGGAGGCAAGCCATGATCCTTGATCCGATACTGGATGTCTTTCGCGGCAAGGCGCTCACCATCCCGCCGCTCGACGGCGCCTTCCGTTCCAACACGCGGCTGGACGACCTGCCGGCCTTCGCCGAACTGACCGAGCCGGACAATCTCCTGGCGGTCGACGGGCGTCTGCTTGTCTCCAGCGGCAATGCCGTCCTTGTGATCGCGGCCGGTTCCGAACCCGTCGTGGTCGAGACCTTTCAGTCTCCCGTCACCGCGCTGGCGCTGTCGCCAATAGGCGAACTGACGGTCGGGCTGGAAAGCGGCAAGCTGCTTATTGCAGGCAAGGAGGTTTCGCTGCCGGGCGAGATCCGATGCATCACCGCGCTTGCCTATGCCGATGACGGCACGCTGTGGCTGGCCAATGGTTCGGCACAGCACCTGGCCTCGCAATGGGCGGCCGACCTGATGAAGAGGGGCGCGTCCGGTTCGCTGTGGCGCTGTGGACCAGGAGGGATTGGCTTCCGGAGGACCGCTGGGGATATCGCTTTTCCCTATGGGCTTCACCCGGTCGGCGGTGATGTGCTGGTGAGCGAAAGCTGGCGCCACCAGCTTGTTCGCTTCGACGGCTCGAACGGGAATCGCTCGACGGTGCTGGCGCATCTGCCCGGCTATCCCGCGCGGCTGTCGCCGGCCGGCGATGGCGGGGCGTGGCTGACGCTCTTTGCGCCGCGCAACCGGCTGATCGAATTCGTGCTGCAGGAAACGCATTATCGCCAGGACATGATCGACCAGGTGCCGCCGGCCTACTGGATCGCGCCGGCGCTGGCCTCCAACCGCAGCTTCCTCGAGCCGCTGCAATGCGGCGGCATCCGCACCATGGGCATCCACAAGCCGTGGTCGCCCAGCCGCTCCTACGGTCTCGTGGTCAGGCTCGACCGGAGCATGCAGCCGCAGTTCAGCCTGCACAGCCGCGCCAACGGCACGCGCCACGGCATCTGCAGCGTTGCGGAACGGGACGGCCGCCTTTTCATCGCCTCCAAGGGCGGCGATTGCGTGCTTGCCGTCGACCTCGCTTCGGGAGGTTTCTGATGGAGACGATCGTCCGTCTGGAAAGCGTCACCAAGACTTATCGCGGCGTGCCGGCGGTGAAGAGCGTCAGCTTCGACCTGAGGAAGGGCGAGATCCACGCGCTGCTCGGCGAGAACGGCGCCGGCAAGTCGACGCTGACCAAGATCATCGCCGGCGTCGTCGACGCGACTTCGGGCAAGATGTTCCACAAGGGGCAGGAGATCGCTTACGCCTCGCCGCATGCCGCTCTGGAAGCCGGCATTGCCATGGTGTTCCAGGAGACCAGCCTGGTGCCGTCGATGACGGTGGCGCAGAACCTCTATCTCGGCACCGAGAAATTCCTCAACCGGCTACGCGGCACCTACATCTCGGCACAGCAGTTCCTGCAGTCGCTGAACTTCCCGGTCGATCCGAACGCGATGGTGGCTACACTTGGCGCAGCCAAGCGGCAAATGGTCGAGATCGCGCGCGCCGTCCACCACAATGCCGAGATCATCATCTTCGACGAGCCGACGGCGACGCTGACGCCGGAGGAGAAGCGCCATTTCTTCGCGCTGATCCGCCGATTGAAGGCGCGCGGGGTCTCGATCGTGTTCATCAGCCACGCGCTGGAAGAAGCGCTGATGATCGCCGACCGCATCACGATCCTGCGTGACGGCGAGTTGGTCATCACCGACGATACGTCCGCTTTCGACCGTGACAGAATTGTCGCCGCGATGGTCGGGCGTTCGCTGTCGGGACAGATCTACCGCCAGCGCGACGAGACGAAATTGCGCAAGGCCGGAAAGAAAGTGCTCTCGGTGCAGGACATCTCGATGAGCAACATCGTGCGCAACAATTCCTTCTCGATCTTCGAGGGCCAGATCACCGGCGTGTTCGGGCTGATCGGGTCGGGCCGCACCGAGACCTTCAAGATCGTCTCGGGCATCTACAAGCGCGATTTCCTGCGCGGCGGCGCGATCGAGCTCGACGACAAGCCGGTGCGTTACCTTGTGCCGAGCGAGGCTGTGGCCGACGGCATCGTCTATGTCACCGAGGACCGCAAGAGCGAAGGCATTTTCGAGACGATGGGCATCGCCGAGAACCTGTTCGGCGGGCTGCTAGCGGCGGGTCGCGAGAAAGCCTGGGTGATCAACCAGCAGGAGATGCGGCAGCTTTCGGCCGAATGGACCAAGACGCTCAACATCAAGGCGATCAACGACAATGCCCGGGTGGTCGAGCTTTCCGGCGGCAACCAGCAGAAGGTGGTCATCGGCAAGGGCCTGGTGCAGCAGCCGCGCATCGTCATCTTCGACGAACCGACGCGCGGCGTCGATGTCGGCGCCATCGCCGAGATCCACCAGATCATCAACCGGCTGGCCGACGAGGGTCTGGCTGTCGTCGTCATCTCGTCCTACCTGCCAGAGATCATGAACCTGTCCGACCGCATTCTGGTCTGCCGGCAGGGCCGCATCGTCGAGGAGTTCTCGCCGGCGGAGGCGACGGAGGAGAAGATCATGTACGCGGCGGTGCACTGAGGTGTTGGCTGGTGGGCACTTCGACAATTGACCGAATCGTCCTTCCCTTCGTCATCCTCGGGTCTGCGCGCGTCGCTTCGCTCCTTGCTCCGCCCTAGAATGACGAGGCTGAGGTGCTTCGGCCAACCTCCACGGTCGCGCGCTTTCTCGCGCTAAAAACTGAATCGGACAAACCGATTAGCCGTCTGGGCTCGACGCTTGATTCAATGACTTGATCCACCGATTCAACGAAAGGAAACGCCATGGCCACCACAAAGCTTCTGACCGACGCCGAGGTCGAAAAGATCCCGGTGGTGAAGGCCGTGTTCGACGATATCCGGGCGACGCGGAAATCCGACTTCGTCAACAATTTCTGGCGCGGGCTGGCCAACGACCCAGCGGCGCTGAAGCGGGTGTGGGAGCAGCTCAAGGCGGTGATGGTCGCCGACAGCGCCATCGATCCGCTGACCAAGGAAATGATCTATATTGCCGTTTCGACGGCCAATGGCTGTTCCTATTGCATCCACTCGCATACGGCGGCAGCGCGGGCCAAGGGCATGACCGACGCGCAGCATGGCGAGTTGGTGTCGATCATAGGGCTCGCAGGCCAGACCAATCATCTGGTGACGGCGATGCAGATCCCGGTCGATCCGCAGTTCGAGGTGAAGTGAGGCGCAGATTTCCCTTCTCCCCTTGTGGGAGAAGGAAGAAGGCGCGCTACACCGGCCTGTAAACCCTCTCCGCCGTGTTCCAGAAGATGTCCGCCTCCGCTTTCGCGCCGTGCCTTGCGACCGCTGCCCGGTGCGCCTTGATCAACTCGGCATGGCTGGTCCACAGCTTCTCGATCGGGAAGTTCGAGCCGAACATCAGCCGGTCGCTGCCGAGGATTTCGATGGCGTTGTCGACGATGTAGGCGATGAGGTCCAGGTCGTTGCGGTGTTCGAATGTGCCCAGGCCTGACAGCTTGGCGTAGAAGTTGGGCGCCGTGGCCAGCGTGCGGAGCCCCGCCTTCCATGCTTCAGTGGTCTCCCGGTCCATCGCTGTCAACATGCCGGCATGGGTGAGGATGAAATTCGTTTCAGGGCTTTCGCCGACCAAAGTCAGCCCGTCCTTCATCTGCGCCGGGAAGAGCTGCAGGTCGAAGGAGAGGCCGTAATCCTTCAGCCGCGCCACGTTTCTCCGCACCTTGGGATCGATCACTTGGTCGGCGGAAGCGGCGAAGCGGAAGGCGGGCGTCTCGTGCCAGTGGAGTTGCATGCGCACGCCGCGCAGCAGTCTGTATTTCATCAGCCGGTCGATCTGCGGGCGGACATCGTCGACCGTCATGTCGGCATAGCCGACGATGGCGTGCGGCCAGCCGGTTTCGTCGGCGGTCTTCTGCAGGAAGGCGACCTCCTTCTCGAAATCCTCCTTGGCCCAGTTGGTCTGGACATAGACGGCCTTCTCGACGCCCGAGCCCTTCTGGTCCTCGAGGAATTCCGTGATCGGATAGTCGCGGCGGATCGGCTCATAGGGACCGAAGATGCGCGGCACCATCGGCCCGACCAGCCAGGGCTGATCCTGCTGTCGCCAGATGTGGAAATGCGCGTCGATGGCTTTCTGCATCACGATACCCTTTTCCAGATTGTCGCGGCCGCCGGGGCGGGGCGGGCGAGCGACAAGATGAAGTCGGTCAGGCTCTTCAGCGACGAACCATCGACCAGATCGTCGAGCACCGGCACGATGGCGCGCAGCGCCGCTGTCGCCGGGCGGAAGCGTGGGTCTCCGGCGAGCGGCGTCGCCAGCGACAGCCGGAAGGCGCGGGCGCTGAACCGCCGCATCGCGGTTTCGAGGTCGGAATGGTCGCCGCGTTCCAGGCCATCGGACAGGATGACGACGCAGGCGCCGCGCGCGAAGGCGGAGAAGCGGGGCACCGACAGGAAGGCGAGCAGTGCCGGCCCTATGCGGGTGCCGCCGTCCCAATCGTCGACGAGCGCCGCGGCGCGGGCGAGCGCCTGTTCGCGGTCGCGGATGCGCAGCGCGGAGGTGATGCGGGTGAGACGCGTGCCGAAGGTGAAGACTTCAGCGCGATCCGCGCCTTGAACAGCGGCATGGGCGAGCTTGAGATAATCGGTTGTGTGCAGCTTCATCGAGCCGGAGATGTCGATGAGCAGAAGCAGTTTTCGCGGCACGGCCTGGCGGCGGCGCAGCAATGGCGAGGGGATGTCGCCATCGGCGCTGACGATTTCACTGAGCGAGCGTCGGAGGTCGAGCGTGCCGCGCGAGCGGGTCCGCGCGGTGCGGAAGGAACGGCGCGCGGGCAGCGCGGATGCGAGCTTGCGCCGGAACTGGCCGAGGCCATCGGCGTCGCGCTGGAAATCGCGGCTGGCGAGTTGTTCGAGCGCCGAGGATAGTCCGCCGCCTTTCTCCTGGCGAGCTGCTCGGTCTTCCTCTTCACGCGTGCCGCGATCGTCCTTGACGCGGGTCTCGTCGTCCTCCTCGCCTTCGATCGAAGGCTTGGCGTCGCCATAGAAATAGGCGCGGAAATGCGCTTCGAATTCGCCGCGACGGTCGGGCGAGGGCGCTAGCGTGGCGAGTGCTGCTTCGCGGATGCCGTTCATCGAGCGTGGGCCAAGCAGCGCTAACGCCTGCATGAAGCGGATGGTCTGTTCCGGGGCGATGGGGAAGGCGTGATGGCGTAACAGGCGGGCGAAGCCGAGGAAGGGCGCGGCGGCACGAGGTAAGCTTTCCTCCCCCCGTTCACGGGGAGAGGATGCCGGCAGGCAGGTGAGGGGCGGCGCCGAGTTCTGCTTGGTATGGCGCTGCCCCCCATCCGCCCCTTCGGGGCACCTTCTCCCCGTAAACGGGGAGAAGGGATTGTCGAGGTCGCCCATCACGTCAGCGCCTCCTCGACAATCCGTCCAAGCTCCGGCGTGATCGCCGACAGATCCTCCTCGTCCTTGATCAGCACGCCGATGGCGCGGCGGAAGGCTTCCGGCCACGGGCTGCCGCCCTTCTCGAGGATGGTGGCGGCATTCGCCCATTCGACCGCTTCGGCGATGCCCGGCGGCTTGGCCAAAGGGCGCGCGCGGATTTCTTGAACGGCATTCGCCACCGCGCGCGCAGTCGCCTCGGCGACATCGCCGGCGCGCAACATGATGATCTCGGCCTCGCGTGCGGCGTCGGGATAGCCGATCCAGTGATAGACGCAACGTCGGCGCAGCGCCTCGGCCAGCTCGCGGGTGCGGTTGGAGGTCAGGATGACGATCGGCTGCTTTGCGGCGCGGATCGTGCCGCGTTCGGGAATGCTGATCTGGAAGTCGGAGAGGAATTCGAGCAGCAGAGCCTCGAACTCATGGTCCGAGCGGTCGATCTCGTCGACCAGAAGCACGCGCTCAACCGGTGCGCGCAGCACCTGCAGCAGCGGCCGGGCGATCAGGAAGCGGTCGTCGTAGATGTCGATCTCGTGCTCGCCGGCATGGCGGATGGCGAGCAACTGGCGCTGGTAGTTCCACTCGTAGAGCGCATGCCCGGCATCGATGCCTTCATAGCATTGCAGGCGCACCAGTTCGCGGCCGAGCACTTCGGCGACAGCCTTCGCGGCCTCGGTCTTGCCGACGCCTGGCGCGCCTTCGAGGAGCAGCGGCTTGCCCAATCGGATCGCCAGGAAGATCGCGGTCGCGAGGCTGTCGTCGGCCAGGTAGCGCGAGGAGGCAAGGCGCGCGGCTATCGCCTCCGGCGAAGCCGCGACCTCAACGGCGTCGGTGCGGGACATGCTCCGCTCAGCCCGCGGCCTGCGCCTTCAGCGCGCGCAGGATGCGCTCGGGCGTGATCGGCAAGGTATCGATGCGAACGCCGACCGCGTCGAAGACGGCGTTGGCGACGGCCGGAATCTGCGGATTGGCGCACATCTCGCCCGGGCCCTTGGCGCCGAAGGGGCCGTCGGCGGATGGCCGCTCCAGAACGATGATCTCGGTCTCGGCAAGATCGCCGGGGCCGGGCATCAGATATTGGTTGAAGTCAGTGCCGCCATGGTCGCGGCTTGGGTAATAAGGCTCGGTCGTCTCGTAAAGCGCGTGGCTGATGCCCATCCAGGAACCGCCGACCAGCTGCTGCTCGACCATCTTTGGGTTCAGCGCGCGGCCGATCTCGAACACGTTCTTGACCGTCAGCACCGTCACTTCGCCGGTCTCGTCGTCAACCTCGACCTCGGCCACGGTGCAGGCATGGGCGTAGCAGGTGGAGGGCTTCATCGCGCCGGTTTCCTTCTCCGGATAGGAGCGCGGGATCAGGAACATGCCGCGGCCTGAGATCGAGCGGCCGCGCTTGAAATGCGCCGACAGCGCGACATCGAAGATCGAGATCGATTTCTGCGGCGCGCCCTTCACCTGGATGTTGCCCTGGCCGTCGGTCTCGAGGTCCGAGGCGTTTACCTCCAGCTCCTCAGCCGCCACTTCCAGCATCACCTGGCGGGCTTCCTTGGCGGCCTGGATGACGGCGTTGCCCGCGCGGTGCGTGCCGCGCGAGGCGAAGGTGCCCATGCAGTGCGGGCCGGTGTCGGTGTCGGCGGTGTCGATGACGACGCGGTCGGTCGGCACGCCGATCGTCTCGGCGCAGATCTGCGCCATGATCTGCTTCATGCCCTGGCCAAGATCGACGCTGGAGAGCGTGACCATGAAATTGCCGGTCGGTGTCGAATGGACCAGCGCCTGTGTCGGATCGCCGCCGAGATTCATGCCGGTCGGATAGTTGATCGCGGCGACGCCGCGTCCACGCCGGATCGCCATCTCAGGTTCCCTTCTCGTAGGAGGACATCGCCAGGTACTTCTCAGCCACCGGCCAGTTGGCGACGCGAGAGGCCTCCTGCATGCATTCGATCAGCGCCGCGCCCTCGGTCGGCTGGCGGTGGGCCTTCATGTCGCCGTCGCGATAGGCGTTGATGAAGCGGAATTCGAGCGGGTCCATGCCGATCAGCCGCGCCAGCTTGTCCATCTGTACCTCCAGCGCGAAGTCGCCGATGGTGACGCCGAAGCCGCGCATGGCCGACGAAGGGGTGCGGTTGGTGTAGACGCAATAGGTGTCGATCCAGACATTCGGGATCGTGTAGGGACCGGGATAATGCGCGGCGCCCTTCTGCGCGCCGTAGGGCGAGTGGCGCGAATAGGCGCCTGCATCGGTGTAGCCGGTCACCTTGCGCGCAACGATGCGGCCATCCTTCATGACGCCGTCCTTGATCACGACTTTCTCGGCCGCGCGCGGCGAGGAGATCTGCATCTCCTCCTCGCGGCTGTAGATGAAGGAGACCGGACGTCCGGTGAGCTTGGCACCCAGGATGGCGATCGGCTCGACGATGACGTCGACCTTGCCGCCGAAGCCGCCGCCGACCGTGCCGCCGACGAAATGCAGCTTGGAGCCCGGCATCTGCAGGATGATCGAGGTGTTGTCGAGGGTGAAGAACATCGCCTGCGTGTTGGTATAGCAGGTGAAGCGATCATTGCCTTCGGGCGCCACAACGCAGCCCGTCGTCTCTGTCGGCGCGTGCTCGATCGGCGAGGACTGGTAGGTTTGTTCGAGGATGTGGTCGGCCTGGGCAAAGCCTGCCTCGACATCGCCGAAGCGCACCTTGCGGCACTCGCCGCTGTCATAGAGATAGTAGTTCTGGCCGTGATACTCGTTGACCAAAGGCGCGCCGGGCCTCAGTGCCTCCTCCATATCGAAGACCGCGGGCAGCACCTCATAGTCGACCTTGACCTTGGCCGCGGCTTCCTGCGCCGCTCGCTCGGTCTCGGCCAGCACCGCCACCACGGCCTCGCCCTTCCAGCGCACCTTGCCGTCGGCGAGCACCGTCTCGTCCTCCGGCCCGACCTGGATCAAGATCAGGATGGTGTAAACATTATGCGGCACGTCCTTGGCGGTCAGCACCTTGACGACGCCTGGGTGCTTTTCCGCCTCCGACGTGTCGATCGAGCGGATACGGGCATGGTGGTGGGGGCTGCGCACCATCTTCAGATGCAGCATGCCCGGAAAGTTCCGGTCGGCGAAATAGCTAGTCTTGCCGGTGACGTGCCCTGGGGAGTCGAGCCGTGGGCGCGGCTGGCCGATCTCATGCAGGCCGTCCTTGCGCATATCGGCGAAATAATCCTTGCGCAGTTCCATGGCTCGGTCCTCTCAAGCGGCGTTCTGCGAGTTGGCGCGCGCGGCCGTCAGCACCGCCTGGATGATCGGCTCGTAGCCGGTGCAGCGGCAGATGTTGCCGGACAGCGCCTCGACCACATCCTCGCGGCTGGGGTTCGGCGTGCGGTCGAGCAGCACTTTCGCCGCCATGATCATGCCCGGCGTGCAGAAGCCGCACTGGGTGGCGAAGGCATCGAGGAAGGCGCGCTGCAGCGGATGCAGCACGCCGCTCTCGGCAAGGCCGGCGGTGGTCTTGATGTCGGCGCCGTTGCAGGTCTCGGCCAATGTCAAACAGGAGAGCTTCAGTTCTCCGTCGATGATGACCGAGCAGGCGCCACACGTGCCCTGATGGCAGCCGCCTTTCGGCGAGGTGTCGCCGATCTTGTCGCGCAGTGCGTGGAGCAGAGTCGTGCCGCTTTCGATGAACTCGGCTTTCTCCGAGCCGTTGAGTGTGAATTGGACAGGTACGTTTGCCATTTTGCCTCCCTGCGCGCCTGCCCGGATGAGCCGGACAGACGCGCGCCCCCCGCGAACTAATTCGACAACAACCGGCCGAGATGAACCGGCAGGACCTCCGCACGGTACCAGGCGCTGGCGACCGGGTCGGTGATCGGCGCGATGCCTTCGCCCGCCGCGGCAAGCGCCGGCGCGATCTCCTGCGGCGTGAGCTTGCAGCCGAGCAGCGCCATCTCCGCTGCCTTGGCGCGTATCGGCCGATCGGCCATGCAGCCCAGCGCAATCCGCGCCGACGTCACCGTGCCGTCCGCCCTGCGCCGCAGAAGCGCGGCTATGCTCAGCACCGACACACCCTTCGGCTTGACGCGCGACACTTTCAGGAAGCGGAAGCTCTCCGCCTCGGGCAGTGAAAAGCCGACAGCCGTGACGATGGCGCGGCTGGTGTCGCGGCCGGCCAGGAAGGTCTCGATCGGCATTTCGCCGTGTTCGGTGACGACCGATGCTCCCAGCGCCAGCAGCGCCACGGCGAAGTCACCATAGGGGGCGGGCGCGAACAGATTGCCGCCAACGGTCGCCATGTTGCGGATCGCCGGCCCGCCGACGGCGCGCGCGGCCGGCGCGAGCGCGGCAAGCTCGGGGTGGCGGGCAATTGCCGCCATGGTGACCGAAGCGCCGAGCCGGACCTTGTCGCCGGTAACCGCGATCCGCGATAGGCCGGGATCGTCGACGCGGATCAGGCTGAAGACGGAAACGTCGCCTTCATTGGCTGCGCGGATGACAAGCGTGCCGCCGCCAAGATAGCGGGTGCCCGACGCCTGCAGCGCAGTGTTGGCGTCTTTCACGCTCGAAAAAGTCCGTAGCGCAAGCGACATGGCGCGCTCCTGTCAGCTCTGGCCGGCGAAATGGGCCTTCAGGGCGTTGAAGCCGCCCTGGAAGACATTGGCGCCCATGCCCTCGGCCAGCTTGTCGGCCTCCTCGGGCGCGGCGTCGAAGCTAGCCGTCCATTCGGCATAGGTGCGGTTGCCGTCGGTGACGCGCCGCAATTGCAGCGTCGCCTTGTGGTTGGTGAGCGGCTGCGGGGTTTCGAGGATCGAGTAGCTGACCAGGAAATTCGCGTCGGAGAAGTCGAGCAGTTTCTCCCGCACTGTCGCGCCGCTGACCAGTTTGAAATTGCGCACGCAGCCGATCGTGGCGGCGTCCTTGCCGTCCTCAATATGGCTTTCCACCATGCGCGGATGCCAGCCCGGCAGGCCGTTGAAGTCGCGGATGCGCGCCCAGACCTGCTCGACCGGCGCGTCGATGACGCTGGAGATGGTGAATTTCGCCATAGACTGGTTCCCTTGCAAAGATCGGGAGAAGGCTAGGGCGGCTGGTCAGCCGGCGCTTATCAATGCGTCTTGAGCGCGTATCAACCAGTCGGAAAAACAGGCGTCTCAGGCTGTCGCCCGAGCGGCTTCGCGATAGAGCGTCGGCGGCACGCCGACATGGTCGCGGAAGAAGCGCGAGAAATTGCCCTGGGTGGTGAAGCCGAGATTGCAGGCGACCGAGATCAGC
>RXJA01000176.1 GCA_003963455.1 Hyphomicrobiales bacterium | reverse complement strand
GATGCCGAGCGGCTCGGACTGGAAGTCGACCAGTTCCTCCATGTCGTTGATCGAGCGCTGCAGGTTGCGGATATGCGTGCCTATGTCGCGCAGATAGCCCTGCAGCACGAAGAACGAAGTCAGCACGAAAGCGACATCGCCGGCGCTCGCCTGGCCCCGGGCCCACAACATCAGGGCAAGGCCGATCACTGCCGCGCGCATCGCCAGCAGCAGCGCCCCTTGCGTGGTGCCGTTGGCGGTGCCGCGCATCCAGGTGCGGCCGGTGCGCAGCCGCCATTTGGCAACGACGCGCGCCAGCCGCGCCTCCTCACGGACCTCGGCGCCAAAACCCTTGACGACGGCGTTGCAGCTCACCGCGTCGGCCAGCGCGCCGCCCAGCCGCGTGTCCCAGCTGTTGGCGAGCCGCGCGGCAGGCGCGACATAGCCGAGCGACAGCATTGCGGTGACCGTGATGAACAGCACCGAGCCGGTGGCCACCACGGCCCCCATGAGCGGCCAGAACCAGCCGAGCAGCAGCGTCGAACCGACGAGCATGACGACCGACGGCAGAAGCGCGATGAGGATCGTGTCGTTGAGCAGATCCAGAGCCCACATGCCGCGCGTGATCTTGCGCACCGTCGATCCGGCAAAACTGTTGGCGTGCCAGTCCGTCGAAAAGCGCTGCACCCGATGGAAGGCATCGGCGGCGACGTCCGACATCATCTTCAGCGTCAGCTCGACGATCCCTAGGAAGGCGGCATTGCGCAGCAAGACGCCGGCCAGCGCCAACCCCATCAGCATCCAGAACGCCGTCATCGCCGCACTCCACGCGACCGCGTCGGTCCCGGCGCCGCTGGCGACGGCATCGACGAGGCGGCCGGAATAGAAGGGCGTCAGCACGTCGGCGAGCGTTGAAAGCAGGAATGCGCCCATGATGAGCGAAAGCCGCCACGGCTGGCGGCGCCAGTGGCTGAAGGTAAAGCCGAGCACGCTGCGAAAGGCGCTGGCGCGCAGATCGATCTTGAAACGAGCCATGATGTCATCCGGACGCAAACGAGCCCGGCTCCGGTAAAATCAAATTGGAAAACCCGCGTCCGCGCCTTGCTGCGCGTTGGAAAACGGGAGGTTCAGTATGGTAGGCCGCTTACCCGAAGGAGGCGGCCGGCAGCGGCAAATGCCTGTCTTGCGTCTGGCTCTCCGAAAAACCCTCGGAGCGGCAACGCCGACCTAGGCCTCGCGGCCTCGCATAACGATGTCAAATCCTGCCATACGGTCCTCCCGGAAGGGAATCGCGGAAACGCTCTTATAGGGACGCATCAGCCGATCGCCAAGTCAGCCGGTCACCGAAACGGCACCTGGCCCAGGCACTGAGACGAATTTGCAACACGGTATGTTGCACCGGGCATAAGCCGTCAGGCTGCCGGCCTGCGATCCAGCCGCATGTAGCGGCCGTCGGTCGACGCCTTGAAGCCGAATTTCTCGTAGAGGCTGTGGGCGTCGTTGGTCGAGAGGCTCCAATGCGCCACCGACGCGACCTCCGGGTGATCGATCAACGCCTGGACGAGCCGTTTGCCGATCCCCCGCCCGCGGTGCTGGGGCCAGATGATGACGTCGGCGACATAGGCGAAGACCGTGTAGTCGGTGATCGCGCGGGCGAAACCGACCTGCCTGCCGTCGAGATAGGCGCCGACGCAAAGCGAGTTGGCGAAGGCGCGACGATTGGCTTCGTCTGTTCGCGACGAACCCCAATAGCTTTGCATGAGCTGATCCGAGGTCGCCCGGAAATCGATCCGCGACAGGTCGAAACTGATTTCAACGTCTTGCATGTGCCGCGCTGCCGCAATCTCGCCGTCGAGGACTAGCCCCGATCACGGAACCGGTTGGTGATCGGATAGCGGCGGTCCCGGCCGAAATTCTTCCTGGTGATCTTCACGCCGGGCGCCGCTTGCCGGCGCTTGTATTCGGCGATGTAGAGCAGATGCTCGACGCGCGTCACCGTCGCCCGGTCGTGGCCGCGCGCGACGATGTCGTCGACGCTCATCTCGTTCTCCACCAGGCATTCGAGAATGTCGTCCAGCACCGGATAGGGCGGCAGCGAATCCTGGTCGGTCTGGTTTTCGCGCAGTTCCGCCGACGGCGCCTTGTCGATGATGTTCTTCGGGATGACCTCGCCGGAGGGACCGAGCGCACCTGGCGGCACATGGCTGTTGCGCCAGCGCGACAGCGCGTAGACCTGCATCTTGTAGAGGTCCTTGATCGGATTGAAGCCGCCATTCATGTCGCCGTAAAGCGTGGCGTAGCCGACCGACATCTCGCTCTTGTTGCCGGTGGTGACGACCATCGAACCGAACTTGTTGGAGATCGCCATCAGGATGGTGCCGCGCGCGCGGCTTTGCAGGTTTTCCTCGGTGATGCCTTCCTGGGTCCCCTCGAAGAGCTGGGTGAGCGCGTGCCTGAAGCCTTCGACCGGTTCGAAGATCGGCACGATGTCGTAGCGGCAGCCGAGCGCCCTGGCGCAATCCTCGGCATCCTTCAGCGAATCCTTCGACGTATAGCGGTAGGGCATCATGACGGTGCGCAGGCGTTCCTCGCCGAGCGCGTCGACGGCCAAAGCCGCGCAGATCGCAGAATCGACGCCACCGGAAAGGCCGAGCACCACGTTCTTGAAGCCGTTCTTGTTGACGTAGTCGCGCAGGCCGAGCATGCAGGCGCGGTAATCGGCCTCCTCGCGATCGGGGATCTTCGACATCGGCCCTTCCGAGCAGACCCAGGTCTCCCCCATTCTCTTCCAGGTGGTGACGTCGAGCGCGTCCTCGAACTGGCTCATCTGGAAGGCAAGCGTCTTGTCTGCGCCGATGGCGAAAGAAGCGCCGTCGAAGATCAGCTCGTCCTGGCCGCCGAGTTGGTTGGCGTAGATCATCGGCAAACCGGTTTCGATGACCTGGCGGATCACGATCTGGTGGCGGACGTCGATCTTGGCGCGGAAATAGGGAGAGCCGTTGGGCACTAGAAGGATCTCGGCGCCGCTTTCGGCCAGCGTCTCGCACACGGCGATGTCGCCCCAGATGTCTTCGCAGATCGGAATGCCGATGCGCACGCCGCGGAAATTGACCGGCCCCTGCAGTTCCGGCCCGGGCTGGAAGACGCGCTTCTCGTCGAACTCGCCATAGTTGGGCAGATCGAGCTTGTAGCGTTCGGCGATGATCTTTCCGCCATCGGCGAAGACGATTGAGTTATGCGTTCCGCTCTTGCGCTTCAGCGGCGTGCCGATGATGACGCCAGGCCCGCCATCGGCCGTGTCCTTGGCGAAATCCTCCGCAGCTTTCTCGCAGGCTTTCAGGAAGGCAGGCTTCAGCACAAGATCTTCCGGCGGATAGCCGGCGAGGAAGAGCTCGGTATAAAGCACCAGATCGGCACCCTGGCGCGCCGCGTCCGCCCTCGCCTCGCGCGCTTTCGCCAGGTTGCCGGCGACATCACCGACAGTCGGGTTGAGCTGGGCGACGGCGATGCGCAGGATATCGGGAGCGGTCTTGGTCATGGTGTGGATGTAGCGTGGCCGAAATCGCCGGGCAATGGCGATTGCTTGTGCCAATTGGGAAGGACGTCGATAGTGTCCTATCGATCGTGGATCGTATCCGGTCGGCCGATTTCGATCGGGGATCTCGCCGGCGAGACCTAGTCGCCCATATACTCGCGCAACGCCTCTGCCGAACGGTTCTCGCCGATCGACATCGCCAGGATGCGCGAGATGTGGCGGCGCGGCAGGCCGGTCTCGGCCGCCCATCGGTTGATCTGCGCCTGTATCTTGTCGAGGTCCCGCTTCGAGGTTGGATTCTCGGCGATGTCCAGTCCGGCATCGCGCAACGCCGCCGCCATATCGGGGGAGACGACAAACGTGTCCCATTCCAGCCAGCGCAGGAAATACTGACCCGTGTTGCCGCCGAGCCGGCTGCCATGCTTGGCGAGATACGCGGTCAGGCCGACCTGATCGTCCGCCGGCCAGGAGGCAATGAATTTGCCGAAGCTGCCATGCTCCTTTGATACGCGGTCGACGAAAGCGGCATTGTCGCGCACCGATTTGATCTTCTGCGGATTGCGCACGATGCGGCTGTCGGATGCCAGTTCGTGCCAGAAGTCGTCCGGCTGGAACAGAAGCCGCTTCGGCTCGAAACCGAGAAACGCCTCCTCGAACCCCGGCCATTTCTGCTCGATGACGCGCCACACGAATCCGGCGGCGAAAATGCGCTCGGCCATGGTGGAGAGAATGCGATCGTCGGGGACTTTCGCTACCGCCATATTGTCGGGCGCGGGGCCGAGCAGCGGCGCCAGCACGGCCTCCCCACCCTTGCGCTTAGCCGCCCGTGCATGGATCTTCTGGAAATCGAGCATCGTTGTCCTCGCCTGTTCGGCGCAATCTATCACTTCACGTTCGGCCCGGCAGCCTCTACCTCTATCGACGCTCTGCCCAAGGAGAGGACAAATGAACAAGATCGTCGAAGACATGGCGAACCACCTGCTCAAGCGCAAGCCGGACGGTTTCGGTCCGCTCGAGAGCCGCGTGCTGCAGTCGACGCTCGAGCGCACCACCATCACGCGCGATACCAACAAGGCCGTCGCCTTCCACGAGACTTATGGCGACAGGGTCGCCGACACCATCGCAAGGATCGGCGGCTCATGGTCCTTCATCCTAACTTTCCTGGGCTTTCTTGCCGTTTGGACGGCCGGCAACGCCTGGCTGCTCACGCGGGAGGCCTTCGACCCCTACCCCTTCATCTTCCTCAACCTCGTACTGTCGATGCTCGCGGCGATCCAGGCGCCGGTGATCATGATGTCGCAGAATCGCCAGACCGAGCGCGACCGCATCGACGCCGCACATGACTACGAGGTCAATCTGAAGGCCGAGATCGAGATCATGGCCCTGCATGAGAAGCTCGACGAGTTGCGCCACAGCGAGATCATCGGCATGCGGGACGAGATCTTGCGCATGGCCGAACAGATCAGGCGCATCGACGAAAAACTGTCGGCGCGGCCCGTCATAGAATGAGCGGGACCATCCACCACCTCATCGAGCAATACGGCCTGATCGCGGTCTTCCTGGGCTGCGTCGCCGAAGGCGAAAGCGCCGCGATCCTCGGCGGCTTCTTCGCTCACCAACATGTCTTCGTGTTGTGGCAGACCTTCCTCGCCGCATTCCTCGGCGCCTTCGCCGGCGACACCTGCTTCTTCACCCTCGGCCGCAGCTTCGCCGAGCATCGCTATGTGAGAAGGCTGCGCAGGCGGCCCGGCTTCAGCCGCGCCTACCGCCTGCTCAACACCCATCCCAACATCTTCGTGCTGACCAACCGCTACATCTACGGCATGCGGCTGGTCGGCGGTATCGCCGCCGGCCTGTCGACCGTGCCCGTGCCACGCTTCGTCATCCTCAACGCCATCTCATCCGCCGTCTGGGCCGCCCTGTTCAGCGGCATCGGCTACGTCTTCGGCCTGGGCGCGGAGCGCATGGTGGGCCAGGCGTTCGAGCGGCATGAACGCCTGTTCATTGCCCTTGGCGTCGGCGTCGTCGTGGCAATCATTGCCTGGCTGGTCGGCCATTACTTCGCCGGTCGCGAACGAGCCAGGGAAGATCAGTCGGGATCCTGATCGACGGATGCCCCGCGAGGTTCAGATCGGCGCGCCGATGAGGCGCTCGATGACGGCGATGCCCCAGACACCGCCGGCGATCACAATCGAAATCAACACCGCCAGTGAGCCGCAGTCCTTGGCGAGCTGTATCTCGATGTTGAATTCGCGCGAAATCGCGTCGCAGGCTGCCTCGATCCCGGTGTTGAGCACTTCGACCATGATAAGGAGCAGCACCGCGCCGACCAGCAGGGCGTAGCCACGCCAGGAGACGGAGATGAACCAGCCGGCCGGCAGGGCCAGAGCGAGCAACAGCAGTTCCTGCTGGAACGCCTTTTCATGAGCGGCCAACTTGCGGAAAGCCCGAACTGAATTGACGAAAGCATCGATCAGCCGCTGCATGCCTCTGCCCCTTTGCGAGTCACCGGCAGGGGATATCGTAACGGCGGGATCAAGGGAATAAGGCAGCCGCCCCAAAATTCATCCGTCCGCGACCTTTATCGACGGCGTCGATTTTTCGAACTGCGGCAGCCCGTCCTCGATCGAATAGTAATCGCCCTTGTCGCCGACGAAGATGTGGCTCTGCCCGGAAAGGCCGCTCGGCCTCTCGAAGGATCCGGCCATGATCGAAATCGTGTCCAATTCACTATGCTTCCAGAAAAGCAGCGAGCCGCAGATGCGGCAGAAGCCGCGTTTCGCCACGTCGGAGGCGCCGTACCAGCTGAGCGCGTCGGTTCCTTCTATGACGATATCGGCGTCCTTCGAAGCGGTTGCCGCGACGAAATGACCGGTTTGCCGACGACACTGCGAACAATGGCAGTAGACCACACCGCGCAACGGACCACTCGTCCTGAACCGCACCGCCCCGCACAGGCACGATCCGCTGTGGCTGTCGTCCATTCCTGCCTCCTTCGACATCATCTGCCCGCTCGTTACGGATAGAATTTCAGTTCCGCAGCGATCGGGCACAGACAAATGCGACACCGAAGCGACGCGTTTCAAAAGCTGCGCCTGCACGGCACTACACCCGTGAGTAGCAAAGATATCGAGGAAATGCAGGCTATTAAGGAAACTTTAGCGGGACCGCATTTATGCTTCCCACAAGCGATGGTCGTGATCGGGGACGCACCACCGCAAGCGCAATTCTGATTCAAATCCCCGCGTTAGCGACTCCCGGCGGTGGCAAGTCTCCGGTCGCACTGAAGGGGCAGTGAACAGAACATGCAGCCGGCAGCCGTTCCGACCGACAGGAATACCGACATCGCCAGCACGGTCGTGGCGACGATGCGGCAGCTCGGCGTGCTTGGCCTGCCGCGCAACTATGAGATCTTCTACGAGGCGCTCAGCGGCAGCAACCACGAACTCAGCCTTGCCGTCGTTTCGTTGAGCAACCGCCCGACCCAGGAGGACCTCGACGGCATCGGGCGCACCTTCTTTCCCCAGCATCACGGTCCGGCCATTGTCGAGCATGCCCGCGAGATGGTCGCCAGGGAGCTCGAGGACATCGCCGCGCTGTTGCGAAGCGAGCGCTCGCATATCGAGAAATATGGCCGCATCCTCGACGAGACCTCGAGCGGCCTGAGCAATCGCAGCCTGCTTTCGCAGGAACTCCTGCAGAAGATCGCCGGCGCGATGTCGGCTGCCACCAGCTCGACGATTGACCATGGCCGCCAGGTCGCCACCACGCTCAGCGAAAAGACGGCCGAGCTTGAAAGCGTCAAGTCGAAGCTCGAGGAATACAAGCGCCTTGCCGACACGGACCCGCTTACACAGCTTTGGAACCGCCGCGCCTTCGACAAGGAGATCACCCGGATCTACAACAGCAACCGCGGCATCCTGTTCAACGCCCTGATCCTTGCCGACATCGATCATTTCAAGGACATAAACGATCGCTTTGGCCATCCGGTCGGCGACAGGATCCTGCAGATCATCGCCGATATCTTCCAGTCGAGCGTGCGCTCCGACATGTTCGTCGCGCGCACCGGCGGCGAGGAATTTGCGTTTATCGTCGAAGGCGCCAGCGAGGACGCTACGTACGAAATCGCCGAGCGGATCCGCCTGCTGATCGAGCAGACCCCGTTCACCAGCAGCCAGACCGGCATGAACTACGGCACCGTGACCATATCATTGGGCATCTGCATGGCCTCGGAGGCGGAAGGCCCCGAAGATCTCTACACCAAGGCGGACCGTGCGCTTTATCGATCCAAGGTCGGCGGCCGCAACCGGGTTACCAGGCATTCGACGATGGCTGGCCGTCCCGCCAAGGGCTGGCTGCTCTACAAGAAAGACTGACAACCCTCAAATTTCGGTCGCAGGCCTTTCCAGGAGAATTTCTGTGGACTATATTTTCCACAGAAATGAAGGTGCGACCATGCAACGTCCAGCCGCGGCCACGGCGACCGCCGAAAATGCCGTCATCACCAAGGCTACGCTGCGCGCGGCCGACCTGCTCGACATCACCGCAAGGACGCTCGCTTTGGTCATCGGTGTGTCGGAGGCAACGGTTTCGCGCATGCGCCGCCAGGAATTCCTGCTTGAACGCGGCACCAAGCCGTTCGAGCTGGCGGTGCTGTTCGTCCGCCTGTTCCGCTCGCTCGACGCCATCGTCGGCGGCGACGAGACCGTTGCGCGTGCCTGGCTGAGGAACCCCAACACCACGCTCGACGGCACGCCGCTCGAGAAAATCCTGACAATTGCCGGACTTGTCGATGTCATCGCCTACCTGGACTCCCGGCGCGCTCTCGTCTGAGGCCGTCAGGCTCGAAGGCAAGTACTGGCGCATGGTCGAGGCGCAGCATCGCGTCTCCACCCTCAAGCTGGTCGACACACTGGACGAGCAGTCGCTGCTGGAGGATCTCATCGAGGACACCAAGCCGCATATTCCGCTGGAATGCCGCCATCTCCATTATCTTCTGGCGACGCCTTTTCGCTACGGCTCCGTCTATCCATACGGCTCGCGCTTCCGTCGCGCGGGCAAGACCAAAGGCGTCTTCTATGCGGCGGAAACAGTGCTGACGGCAGTGGCGGAAATGGCCTTCTACCGCTTGCTGTTCTTCGCCGAATCGCCCGCGACGCAATGGCCGAACGACGCGGCGGAATACACAGCCTTCGCGGCGGCGATCAGATGCGACAGCGCCATCGACCTGACACGCCCGCCGTTCGATCGCGACGAGAAGGCCTGGACGCATGCCACCGACTATGCCGCCTGCCAGTCGATCGCCGATGTCGCGCGCGAAGCCTCGTTGCAGGCGATCCGCTATCGCTCGGTGCGGGATCCGAAGGGCGCCAACATCGCGCTGTTGACGTGCAAGGGCTTTGCCAAGGCAAGGCCGCTGGAGCCGCAGACCTGGCGCATCCGCATCGGCTCGTTCGGCATCCAGGCGATCTGCGAATTCCCGGACAAGAGGCTCGAATTCCCGCGCACCGCCTTTGCCGATCCGCGACTGGCCGGCATGCGCTGGGAGCGCGGCCACTGAGCACGAAAAACTGTATCGAGATTCAGGCCGGACCGGCAGACAGCTATGCCAGGATGTTCACCGCACGCGCAGCAACCAGCGCGATCGTCAGGAGCGAGATCATCGCTTCGGCCATCATCAGGAGCTTCGCGCGCTGCGTAAGCGGCAGGGTGTCGGTCGGCGAGAACGCCGTGGCATTGGTGAAGGCCAGGAAAACGTAGTCCACGAAGCCCGGCAGCCAGTCTTGTATCTCACGATCGGGCAGCGTCATCTGCGGGAACAGGAAGTCGGCATGCGCCCGTTTGACCAGGCCGCAGGTCGGCGGACCGCCCCTGTCGGTGCTCCAGAACCATAGCGCGAAGACGATCACATTGGTGACCCAGATGTTGAGGGCGTCGACGAGCAGCGTCGTGCCGGCGCCGGCATGCCCTTCGAGCAGCGCTCGCACTAGGAAAACCAGCGACCCGCAGTTCATGATGCTGATGATGCCGGTCATCACCAATGCCGTGCGGCGGATATAGAGGCGCAATTGGCCGATGGCGTACCAATGTTCGTGGTCGACCGCCTTGCGCGTGGCCATTTGCGTCCAGGCCGTGGCGATCGACAAGGGCACCAGCAGCGCCGCCTCGATCGTCGGGGCCAGCCAGCGCGGACCGAAGGACAGGTTGTTGATGACGAGAAGCTGCAGGCAGATGATGACGAGAACCGCCGCGCGCGCCGACCAGAAGTCGAGCCCACGGTGGTGGATGACGGCGTGCTGGTGACGCATGGAGGCACCCGAATGGCTGGAGCATGATGCCGAAAAGTGCGAAGCGGTCTTCGGACGACATCATGCTCTGTCGTCTGGGCCGCGGCGCCCCGACAGCGGACCGGCCCCGGCGATGATCAGCCGGCCACGGTCTTGCCCGAAGCGCCGGCGACGGCTTCCATCGCAATCTTGGTTTTACAATGTTGTGGCAGCATACATTTTCGTAAGCTTTTGCTATCGGACTGTTCAGAAATCCGACGGTATGATTTTAGGCTCGCATGTCGAGAACCAGCGAATCCGTTCATCTTTGGCCGGCGGCTGCCATGACGGAAGGTAATCTGCCGTCCATGTGGAACAGCCTGGTCCAGCACCCATGGCGATTGCTGGCGCTTTTATGCCTGGCCCAGATCGCCTGCTGGACCGTGATGCCGGCGATCGTCAATGTCGGGCCGCCCCGCGACGTCGTCGAGGGTTTCATGTGGGGCCGCGAATGGGTGCTGTTGACCTACAAGCACCCGCAGCTGCCGTGCTGGCTGCTCGAGATCAGCCATCTCCTGACCGGCTCATTCCGCTGGCCGCAATACATGCTGTCGCAGCTGCTGGTCTCGATAACCTTCATCCTGGTCTTTCTTCTGGCGCGCGACATCATGGGGTCGACCCGCGCGATCGCCGCCGTGCTTTTGATGCCCGCCATCTATTTCTTCGGTTGGCCGACCCCGCAATTCAACCACGACTACGCACAGATGCCGTTCTGGGCCGGCATATCATGGTTGCTATGGCGCTCCGCTCGCGACGGACGGCCCGGCTGGTGGCTCGCACTCGGCCTCGTCTCCGGCCTGGGACTTTACGCCAAGTTCTCGACGGCTTTGCTCCTGGCCTTCGGCGGCATCTGGATCTTGTACGACACCCGCGCCAGGAGCCGGCTTGCCACGCCCTGGCCATGGCTTGGCCTTGCGGTTTTTCTTGGCGTCGTGGCGCCGCTGGCAGTTGAGCTTATTCGCCTCGATTTCTTGCCGCTGACCTATGCCGAGCATCGTAACGCCTGGGTGCTCGCCAACCGCGCCCGGCTTTACTACATCGGTGTTCAGTTTGCCGGGCTCGCCGCTTTTCCCGTCGTTCTTGCTCTTTCCGGGCTGCTGAGACGGCATGCCGGCCCCGCCCCGGATTCCTCGCCGGCCTGCTCCGTTCCCGACGTTCCCGAGCGGCGCGCGGTTGTCTACTTGGCATGGATGGGTCTGGGGCCGGCACTGCTGATCATGGTCGCCTCGCTGTTCACCGGCACTGGCGAATCCTGGGGCGCGACGATGTACAATCTCGTCGGGGCCTTGGCGATCGCGCTTCTGGGCCACCGGCTGGGACCCACGCATTTGCGCCGGTTGACGGTGCTGGCGCTGCTCTGCGTGGTCGGCGTATCGAGTGCCTATGCGATTACCCGTTGGACAGGTTGCAACGTCCTCGGTCGCCTTCAGCCGGTATGCATGCCGGCGCGATCGATCTCGCAAGCGGCCGATGCGATCTGGCACGAGACAATGCCCGGGCCGCTGCGCATCGTCGGCGGCGACGACGGCGTGGCCAGGCTCGCCGGGCTAGAGGCCCCGGACGAACCCTCGATCTTCACGGCACTCGACAGGCGCCTCGCCCCCTGGATCACGGACCAGCGCCTGCGAGCTCAGGGTATGCTGCTGGTATGGCCGAAAGGCTGGAAACTCACTCCCCAGCAGATGGCTTGGATCGACGGCCTGCCGGTCAAGACGGTGCCATTCGACTGGTCGCTCAAGGCGCCGCCCCTGGAGATCAACTTTGCCGTCATTCCGCCCGGCAGAACCAGTTTCCCGGGCGACCCACCCGGGCCGCCCGACCCGGAATGACCCGCAATCCGAATTGAATCCGTCTGCCTGAATTGAAAAGGCGCCGGCTTCACAGCCAGCGCCTCCAATGATCAAGCAGCCGCGCGTCGCTCAGGCGTTGGCAGCCTGCTTGTGCTGGATGGGATGGCTCTTCTTGAGCAGGTCCGAGACCAGGAATGCGAGTTCGATCGCCTGATCGGCGTTGAGGCGTGGATCGCAATGGGTGTGATAGCGGTCCTGCAGGTCCTCGGCCGTGATGGCCCGGGCGCCGCCCGTGCATTCGGTTACGTTCTTGCCGGTCATCTCGACATGGATGCCGCCCGGATGGGTGCCTTCGGCGCGATGCACCTCAAAGAACGTCTGCACTTCCTTGAGGATCCGGTCGAACGGCCGCGTCTTATAGCCGGCCGCCTCGATCGTGTTACCGTGCATCGGATCGGACGACCACACGACGCTGCGGCCTTCCTTCTTCACCGCCCGCACCAGCTTCGGCAGGTGCTCGGCCACCTTGTCGGAGCCGAAGCGGGCGATCAGCGTCAGCCGTCCCGGCTCGTTCTCGGGATTGAGCAGGTCGATCAGTTCCAGCAAACCGTCCGGCGTCAGCGAAGGACCGCACTTCAGGCCGAGCGGGTTCTTGATGCCGCGGCAATATTCGACATGGGCGTGGTCGGGCTGGCGAGTGCGATCGCCGATCCAGATCATGTGGCCCGATGTGGCGTACCAGTCGCCGGAGGTGGAATCGACGCGGGTCAACGCTTCCTCGTAGCCGAGTAGCAGCGCCTCGTGGCTGGTGTAGAAATCCGTCTCGCGCAGCGCGAAATTGGTTTCCGACGTGATGCCCACCGCGCGCATGAAATCCATCGTCTCGGTGATGCGGTTGGCGAGCGATTCGTACTTCTCGCCTTGCGGACTGTCGGCGACGAAGCCCAGCATCCAGCGATGCACATTCTCCAGGCTGGCATAGCCGCCCTGCGCGAAGGCGCGCAACAGGTTGAGCGTCGCGGCCGACTGGCGGTAGGCCATCTCCTGGCGCGCCGGATCCGGGATGCGCGACTTGGCGTCGAACTCGATGCCGTTGATGATATCGCCGCGGTAGCTCGGCAATGTCACGCCGCCCTTGGTCTCGTTGTCGGAGGAGCGCGGCTTGGCGAACTGGCCGGCAACGCGGCCGACCTTCACCACCGGCTGCGCGCCGGCGAAGGTGAGCACCACCGACATCTGCAGGAACACACGGAAGAAGTCGCGGATATTGTCGGCGCCGTGCTCGGCAAAGCTCTCGGCGCAGTCGCCGCCCTGGAGCAGGAAGGCTTCGCCGGCGGCGACAGCCGCCAGTTGCTTCTTCAGCTTGCGCGCCTCGCCGGCAAAAACCAGCGGCGGGAAAGTGGCGAGCTGGGCCTCCGTGGCCTTGAGCGCGGCAAGGTCCGGATAGGCCGGAACCTGCTTGATCGGCTTTTCTCTCCACGAATTCGGCGACCATTTCGTCATCGCTGCACCCAATACTCTTCTAAGCGAGCGCCCTCGCGCGCAATTTGTGCCCCAACAAGAGGTCGCGGCTCCTTACACGAAGCCGACTGCCTATTCTAGCCGGGTTTTTCAGCACTGGCGAATGCCTTGAGCCGTCCGGCATCCCAATGCCGAAGCCGTTAGGCTGCCTTGTCGACCAGCCGCGCCAACTGCGTCATGACAACGGCCGAGCCCGCCAGCCGCTTCTCGGCATTCGGCCAGTCGCGCATGAAGACGACGCTGTGGTCGGCCCTGATCTTGGCCCGCGAGCCTTGCTCGCCGATGAACTTGACCAGCCCCACCGGATTTGGGAATTCGCGCTTGCGGAAATGGATGACGACGCCCTTCGGCCCGGCGTCGAGCTTTTCGACATTGGCCTTGCGGCAGAGCGCCTTGATGAAGACGATCTTCAACAGATGCGTCACCTCTTCCGGCAGCGGCCCGAACCGGTCGATCAGCTCCGCGCCGAAGCCGTCGATCTCCTCGGTGGTCTCGAGGTCGCCCAGCCGGCGGTAAAGCGCCATGCGAAGCTGCAGGTCCGGCACATAACTTTCCGGGATCATCACTGCGGTGCCGACCGCGATCTGCGGCGACCAGCCGCCGTCCTGGACTTCGCCGGTGTCCTTCACCTCAGCCACCGCCTCCTCCAGCATCTGCTGGTAGAGCTCGAAACCGACCTCCTTGATGTGGCCGGACTGCTCTTCGCCGAGCAGGTTGCCGGCGCCGCGGATGTCGAGGTCGTGGCTGGCAAGCTGGAAGCCGGCGCCGAGCGTGTCGAGCGATTGCAGCACCTTCAGCCGGCGCTCGGCCGTGTCGGTCAGCTTGCGGTTGGCCGGCAGCGTGAACAGCGCGTAGGCGCGCACCTTGGAGCGACCGACACGGCCGCGCAGCTGGTAAAGCTGGGCGAGCCCGAACATGTCGGCGCGATGGATGATCAGCGTGTTTGCGGTCGGGATATCGAGGCCGGATTCCACAATGGTCGTCGACAGGAGCACATCGTACTGGCCGTCGTAGAAAGCGTTCATGATGTCGTCGAGCTCGCCCGGCGGCATCTGGCCGTGGGCGACCGCGACCTTCAATTCCGGCACGGATTCCTTCAGGAAATCATGGATTTCGGCCAGAT
>RXJA01000511.1:14397-14483 GCA_003963455.1 Hyphomicrobiales bacterium | reverse complement strand
ACTTCATGCGGTCGAGCGGCTTGAAGTCGCGGCCCTGGTCGAGGCTCGCCTCGGCGCGAGCGATGTTGCCGTCCGCCGAACGGCCG
>RXJA01000511.1:0-14347 GCA_003963455.1 Hyphomicrobiales bacterium | reverse complement strand
CCCAGGCGCTCGGCTGCGGCACGCGCTCGAAGTATCGCGACGAGGACCTGCGCTACGACCGCGTGATCATCATGACCGACGCCGACGTCGACGGCGCGCATATCGCTTCGCTGTTGATCACCTTCTTCTACCAGGAGATGCCGAACCTGATACGCGGCGGCCATCTCTACATGGCCGTGCCGCCGCTCTATTCGATCCGGCAAGGCGGCAAGGTCGGCTATGCCCGCGACGACGCGCATAAGGACGAACTGCTGCGCACGGAATTCACCGGACGCGGCAAGGTCGAGATCGGTCGCTTCAAGGGCCTGGGCGAGATGATGGCCTCTCAGCTCAAGGAGACCACGATGGATCCGAGGAAGCGTACGCTTCTGCGCGTCGACGTGATCGACGCCGAGCAGGCCACCAAGGATGCCGTCGAGGCATTGATGGGCACCAAGCCCGAAGCGCGTTTCCGCTTCATCCAGGAGCGCGCCGAATTCGCCGAGACGGACGTGCTGGATATCTGATCGCCTGCTGGTCCAAAACAAGCTCCGATACGGAGACGGGCATGTGACATGGACGCGGCTGAAAGAACTTGTCGAGACAACGTGTAGCAGTCTGACGCAGCCGACCCGTTCGGACTGGATTTTTGCCCTGCGCACGGTTTCGGCCGGGCTGATCGCGCTGCTTGCAGCCTATGCGCTGAAGCTCGACCATCCGCAATGGGCGATGATGACGGTGTTCATCGTCGCCCAGCCTGTCGCGGGCATGGTGCTGGCGAAAGGCTTCTACAGGCTGCTCGGCACGCTGGCCGGCGGCCTGGCCGCGATCGGCATAACATACCTGTCCGGCACCAATCCCTGGCTATTGGTCACCGTCTTGGCGCTCTGGATCGGCGTTTGCACGCTCATATCCTCGCTGCTGCGCAATCCAGAGGCCTATGGGGCGGCGCTTGCCGGCTATACGGCGATGATCATCAGCCTGCCAGCCCTTGGGCAGCCGGTTGTCGTCGTCGACCTCGCCATCGCGCGCTGCGCAGAGATCGTGCTGGGCATCGTCTGCGCCGGCGTGACCAGCCGACTGATCCTGCCGAAGCTCGCGGCCGACGCCATCATTTCCAGGCTTAAGCGCAGCATCCTCGACCTCGCAGAATATGCCTCAGGCGCGTTTTCCGGCGGCGATCCGGCAAGCCTTGCCGCGCTCCAGCGCAAGCTGATCACCGACGCCCAGACGCTCGCCGAGATGCGCACCTATGCGCGGTTGGAAGCGCCGAGCTTCGCCCCCCGCGCCCACCCGGTGAGGCGCACCATTGGTCAGCTTCTGTGGGCGCTGTCGGCGGCGCGCACGCTGCATAGCCATCGCGCGCCGAAGAATGCGGCGCTCATCCCGATGCGCCGGGACCTGAAAACCTTCGTCGACGAACTGGCGGCGACACCCGGCGCGCTCGACGACACGGGCCCCTGGGTGGCGCGGCTCGACGCGATCGCAAGCAAGGCCAGAGAGGTGCCGGCGCTGCCCGACGATGCCGACAAAAACGATGGCGCCGAGAACAAAGTGGGCACCATCACCCGCCTCACCATTGCCGGCGATTTCGCCGAAGCGCTGAAACAGGTGATGGGCGGTCTCGACGCGCTTCGCTCGCCCGCCCCCCGGAAATCGAATGAGCGGGCCCAGCCGGCACTGGTCGTCCATCGCGACTACCAGGCAGCATGGCGCAACGCCGTGCGCGCCGCGCTCGCGACGTTGCTCGTCGCGGTGTTCTGGCTGACGACCAAATGGTCGGAAGCGGCCGGCACCGTCATCCTCGTCGCCGTGGTCTCCAGCCTGTTCGCGACCCGCCCCGATCCGGTGCGGTCCGCCTGGGGTTTCTTCACCGGAACCCTGATCGCGCTGCCTTTTGCTTTCCTGGTCGGCCAGGTCGCGCTGCCAGCGCTGCCCGGCTTCGGCTGGTTCACGCTGTTCGTCGTACCGATCCTGGTGCCCGCGGCGCTCGGCATGGCCAATCCGCGCCATGTGGGCGTCGCCACCGCTTTCGCCATCAACTTTCTCGCCTTTCTGAGCCCGCATCAGCAGATGATCTACGATCCCGGGCCGTTCTTAGCCGGTTCGGCCTCGATCCTGGTCGGCATCCTGATTGCCATCGGCGTCTTCATCGTCGTGCTGCCTGCCGATCCCTGGGGCACCGTGGAGCGTATCTCGCAGGCGATACGGGAGGATCTGGCGCGGCTTTGCCTGCATGAGCGGATACCCCGGCGTTCGGCCTTCGAAAGCCTCGCCTATGACCGAATCAACCAGTTGATGCCGCAGGTGCAGCAGACAGGCCGCAGGGGCGATCCCATTCTTGGCGGCAGCATCGCCGCGGTCACCGTCGGGCTGGAGGTGCTGCGGCTGCGTCACGCGCGGCTGGACTCGGCCGTGCCGCGCGAAACGGTCGAGTCCATCGGCAATTTCCTGCGCGGCCTGGCGCGCGAATTGCTGTTTCGACGACCGGGCGAGCCGCAGACCGCGACCATCGCGGTGGCGCGGCAATACGCGGCCGCCATCGCCGACCGCAGCGACCGGTTCGAAATGCTGCGGATCGCCGCCTCGCTGCGCATCATCGCGGCGGCGATGGAAGACCATCCGGATTTCTTTGCCAAAGGCCGTGCTTGAGGCTTCAGGCCGCCGCTATCGCCAGCGCGTGCCCGCGCGCGTTTTCGCGCAGTGCGTCGAGATGGATCGACTTCACCAGGCCGGCGAGATCGCCCTCGGCCGACTGGCCGCCGAGTTCCTTCAACATCAGCCAGCTCACTTCCTGCACGCCGGCGACACGCCGGCCGTTGGCGACCTCGCGCCATACCTTCAGCGCGCGCAGGATTATGCCATGCGTGGCCGGCGCAAGTCCGGCGCCGCGGAACAGCGCCTGCAGTGCAACATCATGCCCGCCGGCGAGAAGCGCCGTAACCCGCTGCTCGGACTGTTGGGCCAAAGCCACCAGCGTCGAGCCGAAGAAGTCCACCTTGCCATGCGCGATGGTGCGGATGATGAAGCCGGCGGTGAGATCGCCGCGCAGCCTCAGATGCTCGATCAGCGCGGCATGCTCTTCAACGCGCGTTCCCTCGATCAGCGTCACCGATGCCTTCACACAGGCATCGCGCATCACGCGATCGGCGCGCGCCGCCCCCATCATCGCCAGCACCAGCGGCGATCCTTTCAGGGTCTCGCCAAGCTTGACCAGCAGCATGTGCCGGCAGTCGGCCGGCAGGCGGCGATCGGCGATCAGCGCCTCGCGCACCAGCGGCAGATGGCCGTGCCGCTCGGCCATGCGGCGGAAGCTCACGGAAGCAATCTCGGCGCCGCTGTTGCCGACCAGCGCGGCACAGGCTTCCGGCTCGCCGATCTCGGCGATTGCCGCCGCCAGCGGCATCGAGACGACCGGACGGCTGGCGATCAGCTTCTGCGTCGCCTTCTGGCCGCAGGCGACGCGCTCGACCAGATCGGCATCGGTAAGCAGCGGCGAACGCGCCAGCACCAGCGCCGCCACTTCAGGCTGGTCGGCGGCCAAGGCGCTGATCACCTGCGGCGGCGCGTGATGGCTCATCGACAGCGCCTCGGCGAGCGCCAGCCGCACCTTGCAGGACGCGTCGTCCAGAAGCAGCGTCAGCGCGGCCTCGGCGGCGCAGCGATCCTCGAACGGCAGATCCGAGTTGATATAGGCACGCGCCAGCGCGCTCGCGGCGGCGGCACGCTCGGAAACCCTTGCCGTATCAATCCACCTGAGAAAGTGTGAAACAACCATACCGACCAGCTGCGCCCCTTGCCGGAACGTCCCGGCCCCGCTGGAAACGGTATGCCGGAAATGGTTTACGAACGGTTCACCATGTTTCTTAACCGGCTTGATGGAGGCGCAGCCAACGCCTATCAAGCAGGGAAATTGGAGGAGATCGACCATGGCCGGACTTTATCTGGAAGAATTCGTCGTCGGCCATGTCTTCCAACACACGCTGCGCAAGACCGTGACCGAGAGCGACAACATGCTGTTCTCGGTGATGACGCTGAACCCGCAGCCCTTGCACATCGATTTCGACTTCGCCGCGAAAACCGAATGGGGCAAGCCGCTGGTCAATTCCCTGTTCACGCTCGGCCTGATGATCGGCATTTCGGTGAACGACATCACCGTCGGCACAACGGTCGCCAATCTCGGCATGAAGGAAACTGTGTTCCCGCACCCCGTCTTCCACGGCGACACCATCCGGGTCGAGACGACGGTCGTCTCCGTGCGCGAGTCCAAATCGAAGCCCGATCGCGGCATCGTCGAGTTCGAGCACCGCGCCTACAATCAGAACGATGTTCTTGTCGCCAGATGCATAAGGCAGGCAATGATGCTGAAGAAGGCCGCCTGATGCGCTCCCTGCTCTTCGTGCCCGGCGATTCCGAGCGGAAGCTGGAAAAGGGATTCGGAGCCGGCGCCGACGTGGTCATCGTCGATCTCGAGGATTCCGTCGCCGGCTCGAACAAGGTTGCGGCGCGCGCGGTCGCGGCCGGCTTCATCTCGAACCAGAAGCACCGGACAGGTTCCGCCATCTATGTGCGGGTCAATGACCTTTCCACCGGCCTCACCGACGGCGATCTTGCAGCCCTTGTCCCCGCGAAGCCCGACGGCATCATGCTTCCCAAGTCGAACAACGGGCAGGACGTCCAGCAACTCGCGGTCAAGCTCCGGGTCCATGAAGCCGAAAGCGGGCTGCCGGACGGCGCCATCAGAATCGTTCCGCTCATCACCGAAACCGCGGCAGGCGTGCTTGCGGCGGCAAGCTATGCCGGGACGAGCGCGCGGCTTGCCGGCCTGACCTGGGGCGCGGAGGACCTGTCGGCGGCGATCGGCGCGCGATCGGCCCGCGACGAGACGGGCCGCTACACCGACGTGTTTCGCCTGGCGCGCGCCATGACCATCCTTGCGGCTGGAGCGGCCGAGGTCGCCGCCATCGACACCGTCTTCCCCGATTTCCGTGACATGGGCGCCTTCGAGACAGAATGCCGCGAGGCCGAACGCGACGGCTTCACCGGCAAGATGGCAATCCATCCGGCGCAGGTACCGGTCATCAACGCCGCCTTCACGCCGTCCGCCGAGGCGGTCGAACGATCGCAGGCGATCGTCGACGCCTTCGCGGCGGCGGGAAACCCGGGCGTCGTCGGCATCGACGGCAAGATGTACGACCGGCCGCATCTGCGGCTGGCCGAGCGCCTGGTGGCCCGCGCCAGGGCGGCGGGCAGCCCTGCCTGACCGCTACCAGACCATCGGGATCAGTTTGTAGCGGACGCGCGCAGCGTAGTCGTCATAGCCCCGCAGGCCGGCCCGCAAGGTCTTCTCCTCGATGAAGGTGCGGATGCCGAGCAGGACGATGAAGACGAGCACGGATGCCTGCCCCCACCAGGAGCCAAGCAGCAACGCCGTGCCGGCAAAGAAGAAAATGGCGCCGCCATACATCGGGTGACGGACATAAGCGTACGGCCCGGTGGTGATGACCTTCTGCCCGCGCTCGTCCTGGATCTTCACGACAGGCGCCGCGAAGCTGTTTTCCATCATCGTCAGGTAGCAGATCCAGATCCCAAGCAGCAGGACGACCGCGCCGGCTGCTTGCAGCCATATCGGGACGGCAGACCAGCCGAAGCGGAAGTCGAGCCCCATCAGTATCTGCCAGGCAAAGATGCCGGCGAGCAGGACGGAAAGCAGGACCTTGTCCGCCGCGGTCTGGCTCTTCTGGATGGGCGGACTGAGCCGCTCATTCATCAGGCCGGGATCGCGCCGCGCGAGCGCGACGCCAAGTGTCAGGCTGAGAGCGACCATCAACACCAGATAGAACCAGGCTTCGGGCCACCGCAGCGTGCCGGCCGGCACGAAGAGCAGTACGCCCATAAGGCCGAACCACAGGAATGTCTGGAGAACCAGTTTCGCAATCATGAACCGCCTCCGCGGTATGTCCCCTGCGCTAGTCCCTTCCCCAGCGTGGCCTTCGCATCGAGAAGATATCGCTGACGCTGGCATAGTCCATATAGCCAAGCCGGCTGACAGTGCCGGCTTTGGTGATGTCGAAGAGACCCTCCTTGAGATAAGTATCGTCGATGTAGACGCCCACGACCTCCCCCGCGACGACGACGGCGCCTGTCGAGGAGCCATCCAGTGCCCTCGGCCGAAATATTTCCGTCACCCGGCATTCGAGCGCCGCCGGCGCCTCGGCCACGCGCGGCGGCGCGACGAGGCGCGACGGCGCCATCGTAAGATGCGCATAGCCGAACTCGCTGACGCCGCGCGGCGCGTCGACGGATGTGAGGTTCATCTTCTCCGCAAGGTCGCGGCTTACCAGATTGGCGACGAACTCGCCCGTTTCCGCCGCGATCGTAGCGCTGTCCTTCTCGCCTTCGGACGAAAACCAGACGATGAACGGCCGCGTCGAAAAAGCGTTGAAAAACGAATAAGGGGCAAGATTGACCTTACCGTCCTTGTCGATGGTCGAGATCCAGCCGATCGGGCGCGGCGCCACGATCGCCTTCGACGGATCGTGCGGCAGGCCGTGGCCTTTTGAAGGTTCGTAGAACATCAGGTCCTAACCGGCCCAAGGACCGGTATAGTCGGCGTAGAGCTTCGCCGGATCCGGTCGCGGGCGCTCGGGCGCGGGTCCTTGGTAGGAGCCGATATGGACGAATCCGACGACGCGCTCCTGCGGCGACAGCCCCAGGATCGCCCTGCCTTCGGCGACGTCGGAATACCAGTTGCTGATCATGTTGGTGCCGTAGCCCAGCGCATTGGCCGCTATTATAAGGTTCATGGCCGCCATGCCGCCCGACAGGAACATCTCCCATTGCGGGATCTTCGGGTTTTCCTTCGGCACAAACACGACGCCGATCACCAGGGGCGCGCGTGAGAAGCGCGCCAGTTCCTGGTTGCGCCGGCCCTCCGGCAGCGGCCCCTCGCGCTGCTCGGCGAGCGCGGCCAACTTCTTGCCGATCTCGACGCGCGCCTCGCCGCGATAGAGGATGAAGCGCCACGGCTCGAGCCGGCCATGGTCGGGAACGCGCGAGGCCGCCGCGATCATCGTCGCGATCTCGGCGTCGCCCGGCGCCGGCTCCTTGAGGTCGGGGATCGGCGCGGAATTGCGGGTGAGCAGGAAGTCGATGATCGGCGACGCCATGGGCGCAAGTCTCCTGGAAGCATTCGATTTTGAGCTGAAGCACGCCATCGGGAGGTCGGGCGGCTCGGGCGGTGGCGTTTTGCGCCGGATAAGGAGCCGTTGGGAAGACACCGCACTCCTAGGCCTTGAAATTGCCACCGCCTTGGGCTTCAACGCAAGGCATGTTTGAGGGGACCTTGCGCCTTTTCGTGATCGCACTCGTCGCTGCGTTGTTCGCGGTGCCGGTTTCCTTCGCGCTGGCCCAGAATGCCAACGATGTTGGCGACCTCAAACTTCCAGGCATTTCAAGCTACGCGACGCCGAAGACCGGGGCGCCGCTGGCGATCGGCAATGGCGGCGCCATAACGCTGTCGGCGCAGTTGACCGATAAGGGTGCCGACATCACCCGCGGCATCGTCTGGCGCGTCTTCAGGCCGGAACCCGCCAGCGACGGCAAGCTGCCGATGGTGGCGTCCTCCCATGGCGGCACGGCCGTGTTCCAGCTCGACCCCGGCAGCTACCTAGTCCATGCCTCCTATGGACGCGCCGGCGCCACCAAGCGCATTACTGTCGGCAAGGACGCCAGGCGCGAGAGCCTGGTGCTCGATGCCGGCGGCCTGAAACTCGATGCGGTCACCTCGGGCGGTGCGCCCATCCCGTCGAAGAAGTTGCGCTTCTCGATCTACGAGGGCCACGCCGAGGCCAATGGCGACCGGGCGCTGATCGCCCCCGACGTCGCGCCCAACACCGTGGTTCGGCTGAATGCCGGCACCTACCATGTCGTTTCAACCTATGGCGCGGTCAACGCGGTGATCCGCTCCGATATTCGCGTCGAGGCAGGCAAGCTGACCGAGGCGACCGTCGAGCACCGCGCCGCCGAGATGACCATGAAGCTGGTGCGCGAGGCCGGCGGCGAAGCGATTGCGGACACGTCCTGGTCGCTGCTCAACGAATCCGGGGATCCGATCAAGGAGGCGGTCGGCGCCTTCGCCTCGATGGTCCTGGCCGAGGGCCAGTACACCATCATCGCCAAGAATCGCGACCGCATCTATCAGAAGGATTTTACGGTCGTTGCCGGCCAGAATCAGGAAATCGAGGTTCTGGCCAATGAACAGTCGGCTATAGATCCCGAGGAAGGCGCGGATTAGAAGCAATTCCAGGAAACGTGTGAGGCGGTTTTCCGTCCGGAATTGCGTTGCCGGCAAATCCGGTCAGGCGGCCTTGCGCATCCGCTTTGGCAGAAACGGCACACGGCCACGCTGCGCGGCTGGCGTCGCCAGGTCGAACACCGAGCGATAGAGGCGATCGAGCAGCGCCTTGCGGTCGCGCAGCGGCTCGAGTTCGCTCCATCCCAGCACTTCGCCGATGCGCACCTCGATCGCCTTGCCCGACAGGCGGGCGAACTCGCGGATGAGCAGGGAGGTGCGCAGCGTCAGCGACGTCTTGCCGATGAACTTCGCCACGCGGTTGTCGCGCTCGGCCATGTTCATCGGGCCACTGACCAGATGGAACAGGCGGCCGTTCTGGCCGGAAAAATGCATCGGGATGACGGAAGCCTTGGCGTCTTGGATGAGCTTGGCCGGGAACATCTTCCACGGCAGGTCGATGGCGCGGCCAAAACCCTTCGGCGCCGTGGCGACGCCGCCGGCAGGGAAGACGACGATGGTGACGCCTTCCTTCAGCAGCCGAACAGCCTCGTGGCGCACCGCCATGTTGTTCCTCATCGCTTCCTTCGTCTCGGAAAAATCGATCGGCAGCGAATAGGGTTCCATCTCGCGGATCCTGAGCAGGTCCTTGTGGATCATGACTCGGAAGGGCCGGCCCAGTTGCTCGGCAAGCGAAAGCACCGCAATGCCGTCGCCGATGCCGAAGGGATGGTTCGCGACGATCACCAGCGGCGTGTCCGGCAGCGCCGCCGGCGGCCATTGCACGACGTTGCGGACCTTGACGTCGATCAGTTCCAGCATGCGGCTGAACACGCGATCGCCGGTGGGAACCACCTGGCGGCGCCAGAAATCATAAAGCATGGCGAAGCGGTCGCGGCCGGATAGGCCCTCGACGGAATGGATGAACCAGCGCGTCAGCACTGGTTGGTGCGGGTTGGCGTAGGAGAGCTCGGGAAAACGTCTTTCCCGCGGTTTCAGTTTGAGCATGGCGGCTCGTTACAAGGCTGGCGTGACAGGCGTATGAAATGGCGGTGGACGACGCCACCGCCATTTCAGGACGTGCTGCTAAGTCAGGCGGCGCGGCGCTTGCGATCCGGCGAGACCGCCTCGGCGGCCAGAGACTTCACCGCATCGTCGAGCTTCTGCGATTCCTGGTCGCGGGAGCCCAGCCGGCGGACGTTGACGGTTTCCTCTTCCGCTTCGCGCTTGCCGCAGACGAGGATGACCGGCACCTTGGCGAGCGAATGCTCGCGCACCTTGTAGTTGATCTTCTCGTTGCGCAGATCGGCTTCGGCAAGCAGCCCGGCTGCCTTGAGCCGTTCGACCACCTTCAAGGCGTACTCGTCCGCATCCGACGTTATCGTCGCAACCACCACCTGCAACGGCGCGAACCAGAGCGGGAAATGGCCGGAATAGTTCTCGATCAGTATGCCGAGGAAGCGCTCCATCGAACCGCAGACCGCGCGATGTACCATCACAGGCTGCTTCTTCTCCGAATCCGAGCCAATATAGAAGGCGCCGAAGCGCTCCGGCAGGTTGAAGTCGACCTGGGTGGTGCCGCATTGCCATTCGCGGCCGATGGCGTCCTTCAGCACATATTCAAACTTGGGGCCGTAGAAAGCGCCCTCGCCCGGATTGATCGAAGTCTTGATGCGGTTGCCGGAGCGCGTGCGGATCGTCTCCAGCACGTTGCTCATGATCGCCTCGGCATGGTCCCACGCCTCATCGGTGCCGACGCGCTTGTCCGGCCGGGTCGACAACTTCACGCTGACCTCGTCGAAGCCGAAATCGGCATAGGTGGACAGGATCAGGTCGTTGATGCGCAGGCATTCGGCCGCGAGCTGCTCCTCCGTGCAGAAGATATGCGCGTCGTCCTGCGTGAAGCCGCGCACGCGCATCAGCCCGTGCAGCGCGCCCGACGGCTCGTAGCGATGCACATTGCCAAACTCCGCAAGCTTGACGGGCAGTTCGCGGTAGGACTTCAACCCATGCTTGAAGATCTGCACATGGCCGGGACAGTTCATCGGCTTCAGCGCGAAGACGCGGTCGTCGTCGGTCTCGTCGCCGGCGACCGTGACCTTGAACATCGCGTCGCGATACCAGCCCCAGTGTCCCGACGTCTCCCACAGGCTCTTGTCCAGCACCTGCGGCGCGTTGACTTCCTGATAGCCGTGCTCGTCGAGGCGGCGGCGCATGTAGTTGATAAGGTTCTGCACCATCTTCCAGCCCTTGGCATGCCAGAAGACGACGCCCGGCCCCTCTTCCTGGAAATGGAACAGGTCCATCTCCCGGCCGAGCTTGCGGTGGTCGCGCTTCTCGGCCTCTTCCAGCAGTGTCTGGTAGGCGTCGAGCTGGGCCTGATCGGCAAAGGCGGTGCCATAAATGCGCGTCAGCATCGGGTTGTTGGAATCGCCGCGCCAATAGGCGCCCGCCACCTTCATCAGCTTGAAGGCGTTGCCGATCTGCCCGGTCGAGGCCATGTGCGGACCGCGGCAAAGGTCGAACCAGTCGCCCTGCGCGTAGATCTTGATGTCCTGGTCTTCCGGAATGGCGTCGATCAGCTCGACCTTGTAACGCTCGCCCTTGTCGGCGAAGACCTTCTTTGCCCTCTCGCGCGACCAGACTTCCTTGGTGAACGGCTTGTTGCGGGCGATGATCTCGCGCATCTTCTTTTCGATCACAGGGAAGTCGTCCGGCGTGAACGGCGCGTTCCGCGCGAAGTCGTAATAGAACCCGTTCTCGATCACCGGACCGATGGTCACCTGCGTTCCCGGCCACAGCTCCTGCACGGCCTCGGCCAGCACGTGCGCCGTGTCGTGGCGGATGAGTTCCAGCGCGCGCGGATCCTCGCGGGTGATGATCTCGACCTTGCCGGACTTGCCGAGCGGATCGGAAAGATCGCGCAAGGTGCCGTCGAGGCTGTAGGCGACAGCCTTCTTGGCGAGCGACTTGGAGATCGATTCGGCAAGACCCGCGCCGGTCAGCGCCGCGTCGTAATCGCGGATCGAACCATCGGGAAATGTCAGGGAAACGGAATTCGGCATCAGGGTTCTCCTATCCAGTCCCGCAAACGAGCGCGGGTGGTGAAAATGCGGACCGCAGGATGCGTTGCGGCATGCAGAGGGTTAGCCGGAAACTTTCCGGCGGCAGTCTTTTATGAGGAGTTTCCGCCGCCGTAAAGGCGACAGCCGTCCTATTTGATAAGGCCGGGCAGATCCTTCAGGAACGCTGCCCGCGTCGCGAGGCCCTTCGGCTCCCCGGTACGCTTTGTATCGACGACAAGCCTTGCAAAGACGATGCGCCGTCCGCCCTTCTCGGCCCAGCCGACGAACCAGCCGAGCGAGCGCTTGCCGTCCTGGCCGAGTCTGGTGCTGCCTGTCTTGCCTTGCACGGTCCAGTCCCCTGCCGTGAAGGTCGGCAGGATCGCCCTGGTCATCTCATGCGCCTCGGCCGATACCGGTATCTTGCCGGCGAGCAATTGGCGCAGGAATGCCGTCTGTCCGACCGGCGATATTTCGAGCGAGGAATTTATCCAGGATTGCGTCAGCCCATTGCCCTTGCCGGCATCGCCGGAGACATCCTTGTTGCCATAGCCGAACTTCGAGACGTAGCCGGCAAACTTCTCGGCGCCAAGCCGCCGCGTGATCTCGCGCGAATACCAGACGATGGAATCGCGTTCCCAGATCGTCGGATCGACGGTCTTCTGGTCTCGCTTCGCCGCCTTGAACTCCGGCTTGTACTCCCAGGCCGGCGTGTGCCGGTCGCTTAGGATGCCGGCATCGTAACCGATCAGCGCGAGCGGCACCTTGAACGTCGAGGCCGGGCTGACGCGCTTGTCGCAGACGCCGTCCTGGTGAAGCGTTTCGCCGCTTTGCTGATCCTGGATCAGCGTGCAGTGAATGTCGCCGAGCGGCGCCGATTGCGCCCGCACCGGCAAGCCGAGCACCCATGCCAGAATAAAAAGGACGATGGCAAAAATGAAGGGATAGCGGTCCATCTGGCGCATGGCGAAGTCACTCCTGAACGGGATTGCAGGCAGCGGCTTAGCGAGGCGACTTGTCTCGATTTTGTCTCAAATTGGCAATGTTTGTGCAGCTTCGCGTTAACCCTACCGGACGGTTAAAATCCAACGCCCGGATCGCGCGGCAATCAGATTTCGGCTTCGCCGCGTTTCTTGCCGATCCGCCAGTAGCGCCAGGGCATGAACCAGACATAGCGCGCCGCCAGCGTCTCCGGCACGCGGTCGATGCCATGCGTTCCGAACGGCCCGCAGCGCAGGACCCGGAACAGTCCCATCCAGCCGCCGGCCCACAGGCCATGGCGGGCGATCGCCTCATGCGCATATTCGGAGCAGGTCGGCAGATGCCGGCAGTTGTTGCCGACGAAGCCCGAAAGCGTCAGCTGATAGAGGCGCACGAGCGACGTGCCCAGGATGCGCCCCGGCGTCTTGCGCCATGGCCCCGGCCAGTTGCGCCCGCCCTGGACCGGCCGGACGCCATGTGTATGCCCGGAATGCTCGCCCATCGCTCCGCAGCCTGTTTCACTGCGCGATAGATGTGGGCTTCGGCGCTGAAACGCAATGCCCTCAAGCCCTGGAGCGCCGGACGGGGTGGCTGCCGGTCCATGGACGATGGTGAGAGGGAAGATCGCGACAGTCATGATGGCCCCCGCGCACGACTTCGCCGTGCCATTGGAAGGTCGCTATGCGTATCACGTCGGTGAAAATAGCGAGGAACTCATTCATGGCAGGTCTCCTTTGGAACGGATTAGACTGCCGCTGGCCTTCGTCCTCAAACGAGTATAATTTCGTTTTCGGATAACTTGAGATTATACGAAATGAAGCGAGGACGGCTGCCGCTGACGGCGCTCAGGAGCTTCGAGACGGCCGGCCGGCATCTGAGCTTCAGCCGCGCCGCCGAGGAGCTTTACGTTTCGCAGGCCGCGATCAGCCGGCAGGTCCGCGAGCTCGAGACCTTTCTGGGCCAGCCTCTGTTTGTCCGCCTTCATCGCCGCGTCGAACTGACGGATGCGGGGCATAGGCTGCTTGGCCAGTTGGTGAGAAGCTTCGACGACATTGACCGAGTGCTTTCGGAACTCACGGCTTCGCCGGCGCAAGCCGTCGTCCGCGTCAGCGTTGAACCGTCGCTTGCCGCCATATGGCTGGTGCCGCGGCTCAATCGCTTTCGCCAGCTTCGGCCCGATATCGACGTGTCCCTTGAAGTCGATCCGCGACCGATCGAGTTCCGCGGCGATCAGCCCGAACTCGCCCTGCGTTTCAGCGCGCACGCCACGTCATGGCCGCGCAGCGAGGCCGAGCGCTTGGCCTCGACCGTCGATTCACCGGTCCTGTCGCCGGGATTGCTGGCATCGGGCCCTCCCCTGGAAAAGCCGATCGACCTTCGTCATTACACGCTGCTGCACGAGGAAAACCGCCAAGGTTGGGCGCGCTGGTTCCAGGCGGCCGGCGTGCCGGCCGACGCGGTGCCCGCGCGGGGTCCGATGCTGGCCGACGTCTCGCTTTCCAAACAGGCCGCGCTGCTCGGCCATGGTGTGGCGCTCGGCGATCTCCTGCAGATCGGCGAGGAGCTCGCGTCAGGCACGTTGATCAAGCCGTTCGATATCGATGTCGCTTCCGGCGCCTACTGGCTGGTAGCCAGAAGTTTGAAGAACCTGCCGGAGCCGGCCAAGGCTTTTGCCGATTGGGTCCGAAGCGAGTTCGCAGTAACCAGGGAAGCGGCCTGACCGCTATCCTCAAGCCGCTTGTCCGGCGCGCTTCTTCTCGATCTGGCCGATCGCGTCGACCACCGCGTCGAAGGTCAGCATGGTCGAGGCATGGCGCGCCTTGTAGTCGCGCACCGGTTCCAGATATTTGAGGTCGGCGAAACGGCCTTCCGGCGGCGCGCCGTTCTCCTTGAGCATCCTCAGCATGGTTTCGCGCACGGCGCGCAATTCGCCGGAGCTGGCGCCGACCACATGCTGGGCCATGATCGAGGACGAGGCCTGGCCGAGCGCGCAGGCCTTCACGTCATGGGCGAAATCGGTCACCACGTCGCC
>RXJA01000186.1 GCA_003963455.1 Hyphomicrobiales bacterium | reverse complement strand
CAGGCCGATGCCTTCCTGTCCGAGCGGCAGCGCGCCGCCGAAACCGCCCGTGACCACGGAGGCCGTGCCGATGAACACCAACAAGAACGTGCCGAGTACTTCTGCCAGATAAGTCTTCATTGCCCTCTCCTCATAGGATCCGTCGAACCGCGTCTCCCGCGCCGCGAATCACCGCCGGAAGAGTATTCTCGCGGACAACACTTGGAAAGCTGAGAGGTTAAGCCAAAAAGCTTGCTTGTATCCGCCAGTCAAAAACATTAGAGACCTTTCATATTCTGCCCGATTGTCTTGTTTCCCAGCGGTGTCGCCCGCTCGGAAGACCGTTCGGGGAAATCGCCTGTTTTAAAAGACGTGGTTTCACGGCCGGCGCGAACAGAACTCTTTCAATCCAGGCCTGAAACGCTTTAAGAGCGGGCTGGAGCCAATTTTGCGGTGTAAGCGGAAAACGGGATGCGACTGGGCGGAAGGCTGGCGGCGGCCATAGAGGTTCTTGAAGACATCGGCCGGCGCCACCGGCCGGTGGCCGATGCCCTGCGCGACTGGGGCCTGTCGCATCGCTTCGCGGGCGGTGGCGATCGCGCGGCGATCGGCAACATCGTCTATGACGCGCTGCGCCGCAAACGCTCGGCCGGCTGGCTGTTCGGCGAGGACACGCCGCGCGCCATCGGTTTTGGCGCGCTTCTTTTGGAATGGGGCCAGACGGCGCGCTCGCTCAACGACGCGCTCGACGGCGACAAGTTCGCGCCGCCGCTGCTCGACGCCGGCGAGCTGAAGGCGGCGGCCGAGCGCAGGCTGGCCGACGCGCCCGACGTGGTGCGCGCCGATATCCCGGACTGGTGCGCGCCGCTGCTCGAGCAAGCCTATGGCGAGGCCTGGGTCGAGGAAGGTGCGGCGCTGGCGCGTCGCCCGCCGCTGGACCTCAGGGTAAACACGCTCCAGGCCGATCGCGCCAAGGTGCTGGCCGAGCTGAAGGGCACGGGCGCGGCGCCTGCCGCGATAGCGCCGCACGGCATCCGCATCCCGCCGATCGACGGCGACGGCCGGCACCCGAACGTGCAGGCCGAGCCTGCTTTTCAGAAAGGCTGGTTCGAGGTGCAGGACGAGGGCTCGCAGCTTGCCGCGGCGCTTGCCGGCGCCGAGCCCGGCATGCAGGTGCTCGACTATTGCGCCGGTGCCGGCGGCAAGACCCTGGCGCTGTCGGCCGAGATGGACAATCGTGGCCAGGTGTTTGCCCATGATGCGGAGAAGGTGCGGCTGGCGCCGATCTTCGAGCGCATCCGCCGCGCGCACAGCCGCAATGTCCAGGTCGTCAGCAAGCCCGCGGAGCTAGCGCCGCTCTCCGGACATATGGACATGGTGCTGATCGATGCGCCCTGCACCGGCAGCGGCACCTGGCGGCGGCGGCCCGACGCCAAATGGCGGTTGACGGAAAGGCAGCTCGATGCCCGTAAGGGAGAGCAGCAGGCGATCCTCGACACGGCTCAGGCCTTCGTCAAGCCGGGCGGCCTGCTGGTCTACATCACCTGCTCGGTGTTCGACGCCGAAAACGCCGAGCAGGTCGCGGCTTTCCGCGAGCGCCATGAAGGCTTTGCGCCGGTCGATCATCGCCAGCTCTGGGATGGCCGCTTTCCCGGTCATCAGGCGGCTGCGCGTATCGGTGAAGGCGGCGGCATCTCGCTGTCGCCGGCGCTGAGCGGCACCGACGGGTTCTATTTCCACGCCTTGCGCAGGGCCGCTTGACCTTGACCCAAGCTTGCGTCGCCCCAGTTCTATACCGATCAATCCGGGGGTGTCCTTGCAGAAATACCGGTCGCTTGTCGTCTTCTTGCTGCTCGTCCTCGGCGGTGGCCTGCTGATCGGCTACGCCACGCTTCCCGGTGCCTGGTATGCATCGCTGGTCAAGCCGCCATTCAATCCGCCGAACTGGGTCTTCGGGCCAGTCTGGTCGCTGCTTTACATCCTGATCGCGATTGCCGGCTGGCGGACCTGGCGGCTGCAGCCCGGCAGCGGCGCCATGAGGGCCTGGGCAGCGCAGCTGGTGCTGAATTTTCTTTGATCGCCAACATTCTTCGGCGCCAAGATGATGGGAGTTGCGCTGGTCGTCATCCTGTTGCTGCTCATCAGCATCCTGTTTTTCATCCGTCGCATCTGGAGCGGCGACAGACTATCCGCCTATTTGTTCGTGCCCTATGCGGCCTGGGTCGCTTTCGCGACTTTGCTCAACGCCTCGCTCGTCTGGCTGAATTGATCTGATTGCTGCAGTGCAGCAATTGACATTGCGCCGGGCTTCCGCCTCTGCAATAAGCTTCGCCAGCAAATGTGAGGCGAAGCGCATGGCAGCAGCCAAGATCGTACCCGCTCCCGACTTCGAGGAACGCGTCAGGACCTCCTTTGCCCGGCAGAAGGCAATGGCGACGATCGGCGCGGAACTGACGCTGGTAACGCCCGGCATCATCGAGATCGAGATGCCATATTCGGCCGCGCTTACCCAGCAGCACGGTTTCCTGCATGCCGGCGTCATCTCCACCGCCTTGGACTCCGCCTGCGGCTACGCGGCCTTTTCGCTGATGCCGGAGAATTCCGGCGTGCTGACAATCGAATTCAAGGTCAACCTCCTGGCGCCGGGCAGGGGCGAGCGCTTCCTGTTCCGCGGCTCCGTGACGAAGCCCGGCCGCACCATCATCGTCGCCGACGGCCAGGCCTATGCCTTCGCCACCGATGGCGAGGCCAAGCTGATCGCCACCATGACAGGCACGATGATGACAGTGGTCGGCCGCGACGGGATCGAGGGGTGATCCGATGGGAAACCCCGTGCCGATTGCGGGCAGAAACCTTCTCTTCGTCATGGCGGCCGAGGCCGAATACGGCCCGCATCTAAGGAAGCTTTTCACGCCGCTGATGACAGGCGTCGGGCCGGTCGAGTCGGGCGTGAGGCTGGGCGCCGAGCTTGGCCGGCTGAAGATTCAGAAAGCACTGCCGGATCTTGTCGTCTCGCTGGGCTCGGCGGGAAGCCGGACGCTTGAGCAGGCCGAGATCTACCAGGCGGTGTCGGTCAGCTACCGCGACATGGACGCTTCCCCGCTCGGCTTCGAGAAGGGAGCGACGCCGTTTCTCGAACTGCCTGTGACGGTGCCGCTGCCTTTCAGCGTCCCCGGCATCAGGGGCGCCACGCTCTCGACCGGCGGCGCTATAATCTCTGGTGCGGCCTATGACACGATCGCCGCCGATATGGTCGATATGGAGACCTTCGCATGCCTGCGCGCCTGCCAATTGTTCGGCGTGCCGCTGATTGGGCTCCGCGGCATTTCCGATGGCGCGGCCGATCTCAGGCATGTCGGCGACTGGACGGAATATCTGCACGTCATCGACGAGAAGTTGGCGGCGGCGGTCGGCTTGCTGGAGCGGGCGATCACTTCCCAAGCGATCCGGCTGGGATAGGGCCAAAGGACGGAAAGCCGCAGCGCCGAGCCCATTGCGCCGACTCGTTTCTTTCTCTAAAGGCTCGCCATGACGACAGCCAATCATCCCGATACCGTTCTGCCCGACACTGTCCTGATCATCGATTTCGGCAGCCAGTTCACGCAGCTCATCGCCCGCCGTATCCGCGAGAGCGGCGTCTTCTCCGAGATCGTGCCGTTCCAATCTGCCGAAGCGGCCTTCAAGCGCATCAAGCCGAAAGCGGTGATCCTGTCGGGCGGTCCGGCCTCGACCACCGACATCGGCAGCCCGCGCGCGCCGCAGATCGTCTTCGACGCCGGCGTGCCGGTGCTCGGCATCTGCTATGGCCAGATGGCGCTCTGCGTGCAGATGGGCGGCGTCGCCGAAAGCTCCAACCATCGCGAGTTCGGCCGCGCCTTTGTCGAGATCGAGAAGGAGAGCCCGCTGTTCGAGGGACTGTGGGCGCCCGGCCAGCGGCACCAGGTGTGGATGAGCCATGGCGACCGCGTCATCGAATTGCCGCCGGGCTTCAAGGTGCTCGGCAAGTCGGAAAGCTCGCCTTTCGCCATCTTCGGCGATGTCGAGCGCAAGATGTACGGCATCATGTTCCACCCGGAAGTGGTGCATACGCCGGATGGCGCGAGGCTGCTCAGGAACTTCGTCCACAACATCGCCGGCATCGAGGGCGACTGGACGATGCGCGCCTATCGCGAGCATGCGGTGGAAGCGATCCGCAAGCAGGTCGGGAAGGGCAAGGTGATCTGCGCGCTCTCGGGCGGCGTCGACTCCTCCGTCGCGGCGTTGCTGATCCATGAGGCGGTCGGCGACCAGCTGACCTGCATCCTCGTCGACCACGGTCTGATGCGCAAGGACGAGGCGGCAGGCGTGGTGGAGATGTTCCGCCAGCACTACAATCTGCCGCTGATCCTGGTCGACGCCTCCGACCGCTTCATCTCGGCGCTGGAAGGCGAGGCCGATCCCGAAAAGAAGCGCAAGACCATCGGCCGCCTGTTCATCGAGGTTTTCGAGGAAGAGGCGAAGAAGCTAGGCGGCGCCGATTTCCTGGCGCAGGGCACGCTCTATCCCGACGTCATCGAGAGCGTCTCCTTCTCAGGCGGTCCGTCGGTGACGATCAAGTCGCACCACAATGTCGGCGGCCTGCCCGAGCGCATGAACATGAAGCTGGTCGAGCCGCTGCGCGAATTGTTCAAGGACGAGGTGAGGGCGCTCGGCAAGGAACTCGGCCTGCCCGAGAGCTTCATCGGCCGCCATCCCTTCCCCGGCCCCGGCCTTGCCATCCGCTGCCCGGGCGGCATCACGCGCGAAAAGCTGGAGATCTTGCGCGAGGCCGACGCCATCTATCTCGACGAGATCCGCAAGGCCGGCCTCTACGACGCCATCTGGCAGGCCTTCGCGGTGCTTCTGCCGGTGCAGACCGTCGGCGTCATGGGCGACGGCCGCACCTATGAATTCGTCTGCGCGTTGCGCGCCGTGACCTCCGTTGACGGCATGACGGCCGACTTCTACCACTACGACATGAACTTCCTCGGCGCCGCCGCCACCCGCATCATCAACGAGGTCAAGGGCATCAACCGCGTCGTCTACGACGTGACTTCGAAGCCGCCCGGCACGATCGAGTGGGAGTAGGGGGCATAAAGTGCTTCATGCAACCGTCAGACTCCGCTGAATTGATATTCTCCATCTCCGATCTCGCAAGCTGATCCGCATCCGCATCCTTACGCGAGATCAAGTAAAGCACTTTCGAAGGAGGAGAGAGCTTCAGCGTAGAGTGGCGTATATAAAGGCGAGGTCTGCTCTGCGCCTCAATTCCGCCGTCAGGTCACCAACTCGCGATTGGCGCGCCACCATTCGACCAGGCGGGTGAGGCCCTCGTCGAGGTCGATGGTCGCCTTGAAGCCCAACTTCTTCTCTGCCTTGGACGTGTCGGCCAAGCGCCGCGAGACGGGGTTTACCTTGCGCTCGGGCCCGTACTCCGGTTGGAGGTTGGAGCCCATCACGCGCAGGAGCGAGCCGGCCAGGTCATTCAGGCTGGTCTCCATGCCGCTGGCGACGTTGAACACGTCGTCCTCCACGTCCGACAGCAGGGACAGGATGTTGGCTCGGGCAACGTCCTCGATATAGACGAAATCCATGGTTGTGGACCCGTCTCCGAGGATCAGCGGCGGCTGGCCCGCGGTGATCCGGTCCATCCAGCGGATCAAAACCTCGGTATACTTGCCGTGCAGATCCATGCGCGGACCGTAGACGTTGAAATAGCGCAGCGCCACGTAGGGCAAGCCGTACATGTCGTTGAATGAGCGCAACAGGCCTTCCAGCATGACCTTGCTGGCCCCGTACCAGGTGCGGTTGTTGTACGGGTGGTGGCTCTCCTCGGTCGGGAAGAGGTCCGCCAGGCCGTAGATCGAGGCGGAGGAAGCCGCGCAGATCTTCTTCACACCCTTGGCCTGGGCGGCCTCGATGACGTTGTAGCTCCCGTCGCACATGACGCCGAGGGCTTCGCGGGGCTCGGCGGCGCAGGCGATAACCCTCAGGGTTGCCATATGGATGACGGCGTCCATGCCGTCGGTGGCCTTGTGGACAGCCTCCACGTCGCGAATGTCGCCTTCGATGAGTTCGACGCGCGGGTCTTGCAGGGCGTCCTTGACGTTGTGCAGACTACCGCGAACAAGGTTGTCTAGGATCACGATCTTTTCCGGCGCGTGCTCCTTCAGCAGCAGGTCTATGGTGGTCGAGCCGATCAGACCGCAGCCGCCGGTCACCAGGATGCGAGCGCCTTCAAGTTTCATCGTATTCCCTGTCGTCGTTTGGAGGTGCCTTGGCAGGCATGTTCAGATCGAGCGGGGCCGCTCATCAAACGCTTGCTTGCAATTTCTTGACCGCGGCCACGACCACGTCTTGCTGTTGCTCCGTGAACTCCGGGAACATGGGTAAGGACAGAACCTCGGAGGCGGCCTTTTCAGCATGCGGGAACTGACCCTGCTTGTAGCCAAGATCGGCATAGGCGGGCAGCAGGTGCACCGGGATGGGGTAGTGGATGCCCGACTGGATCCCCTGAGCGTTGAGCTCCTCCTGCCAGCGGGCGCGGTCGGGCGTGCGGATGGCGTAGATGTGGTAGACGTGGCGCACATCGTCACGGACGAACGGGGTCGTCAGGCCGGTGCCGGCGAACATGGCATCATAGCGTGCGGCCGTGGCGCGGCGCCGTTCGGTCCATCGGTCCAGGTACTTGAGCTTTACGCGCAGGATAGCCCCCTGAAGGCCTTCCAGGCGATAATTATAGCCCTTGAGTTCATGATGGTACTTCCGCTCTGCGCCCCAGTCGCGCAGCATGCGGACCGCGCGGTTGTGGTCAGCGTTGTCGGTCGTCAGCATCCCGCCTTCGCCATAGGCGCCGAGGTTCTTCCCGGGATAGAAGCTGAAAGCCGCCATGTCGCCGATGGCGCCGACGCGCTTGCCTTTGTATTCCGCGCCGTGCGCCTGGCAGGCGTCCTCCAGCACTATCAGGCCGTGCTTCCGGGCGATGCCCATGATCGGGTCCATGTCGGCCGGCTGGCCGTAGAGATGGATCGGGATGATCGCTTTGGTGGCCGGGGTGATCGCGGCTTCGATCTGGGTCGGGTCGATGGTGTAGGTCGCAGGATCGATATCGACCAGAACGGGTGTCGCGCCCGTGTAATAAATGGCCGCCACCGTCGCAACGAAGGTGAACGGGGAGGTGATCACCTCGTCGCCCGGCCCGATCCCGGCGGCCAGGAGGCCCAGGTGCAGGGCGCTGGTGCCGGTGTTGACGCCGACGCCAAAGGTCGCTTGCGAATAGGCAGCGAATTCCTTTTCGAATTCAGCGACGTCGGCGCCCAGTGTGAACTGACAGGTCTCCAGGGTGCGCTGAATGGCGGCATCTACCTCGAGTTTGATCGAAGCGTATTGGGTTTTCAGATCGACAAACGGGATCATTACGCAGCGTCTTTGCGTCGCAGGTGAATAGTTTCGCCACGGCCGCGCATGGAACTGGTTGCGGCTTCGATGATCTCCACCACGCGCAGGCCAAGCCGGCCATCCGCGGTCGGAACCTTCTTTTCGATGATGCAGTCGATCCACTCCTGGCCGGCGATCCGCAAAGCCTCGGTGGAGTCGAGCTTGGGCGCCCACATGTCGCCCGTCCGGTAGCCGACACGCATCTCGTGGATCTTGGCTGGGTCGTCGGTGAAGGAGACGCCCTTGTCGTAGACCTTGACCTTCTCGGAGGGCTCCAGATCATCGTAAGTGATCATCTTGTTGGAGCCGCCGACCAGGATGTTGCGCACCTTCACCGGAGCCAGCCAGCTGACGTTGATGTGCGCAATCATGCCGGAGTCGTAGAATAGTGAGATGTAAGCCAGATTTTCCGGGGTGCCGGGGAAATGATTGATACCGCTGGCCGAAACCGCGTTCGGATGCTCTTCGAACAGATGGTCGATGATCGCGAAGTCGTGGACCGCGAGGTCGGAGATGACGTTCACGTCCTTCTGGAAGAGGCCCAGATTCACCCGGGTGGCGTCGTAATAATAAATCTGGCCGAGGTCGCCGGCGGCGACGACCTCGCGCATCTTCCGGACTGCGCCGGTGTAAATGAAGGTGTGATCGACAATGAGGGTCAATCCGCGCCTGTCGGCCTCATTGACCAGCATTCTGGCCTGTAGCGAAGTTTCGGTCATCGGCTTTTCGAGCCAGAGATGCTTGCCGGCCTTCAGCGCCGACATGCCCAGTTCGAAATGGCTATTGACCGGCGTCGCCACGGCGATAGCGTCGATCTCGGGATCCTGGAACAGGGCATGGATGTCGCCGGTGGTCTGTACACCCGGATAGCGGCGCTCCACCAACTCGCGCTTTTTGGGGTCCAGGTCGGCAACTATGCGCACCCGGGCATCGGGAAGCTCCATGAAGTTGCGCATAAGGTTCGGCCCCCAGTAGCCGTAACCAATGATACCGATATTGATCATTGTGGTTTGCCCTTTTTCCCCATACCCCGTTCGCCGGAGGCTGGAGACCCCGTTGAACGCCCTGTCGTTGGTTGAGAAGGAAGCGCCCGTTGATCGTCCAACGTCGTGCCATCTCGACCTCTTCAGCTTGTTAGTTTGAAGCCGCGAACCCATGCGGTCACGATGGCCGTTGGGTCATCTACACCCAGCCAGGATCATCCAGCCAGGCGAGGGCAGGCGCTGGAACTACCTCAAACGATCAGGGGTTAGTCAGCCCTTGGGGGTCCTTGCGTCTCCGACCACGCGGGCCGGTACGCCGGTAGCGATCGCGAAGTCGGGGATATCACGGGTGACTACGGCACCGGCGCCGATCAATGCCCGCTCGCCGATGGTCACGCCCGGCGTGATAGTGACATTGGAGCCGACGGAAGCGCCTTTCTTGACCAGGGTCGGCTCGACCGTCCAGTCGGCTTCACTCTGGGCGCTCCCGTCCAAGTTGGTGGCTCGAGGAAGGCGGTCGTTGGTGAACATCACCCCGTGGCCTATGAAGACCTCGTCCTCGATCGTCACGCCCTCGCAGATGAAAGTGTGCGAGGAAATCTTGCAGCGCTCGCCAATGTAGGAATTCTTCTGAATCTCGACAAAAGCGCCGATGCGCGAGCCGTTGCCGATCTCGCAGCCGTAGAGGTTCACCAGATTGGGGTGGTGGATAACGACCTCGCCACGCAGCACCACACTGTCCGAAATCGGCATCGCTTCCCCCCCTGGGCCTGTCTGTATCGCGCCATCGCGTGCAGATCGGACGCTGGCCTTGCCGCGCCGCTGAAAGATCGGATAGCAGCGGTCGGTGGCAGTTTTATGGAACCTGCCTTGTCGCTTGGCAAGCCTTGGCCACTCGGGATAACAAGTTAGGGCAGGCTGCGACCGGGGGAAAGGATGCCGGAGACGATACGATCTGAATCCGGGTCCTCCAAGGCCGAGGTGGCGCGTATGCGCCACAACTACGAAGAGTTTCAAAGCCTTCGGCGTGAGGCTGAGCGCTGCCTGAAGGCTGACGACCTCAACTCCGCTGCGGCCTATGTGGAGGCGGCGGTCACGCTTGCACGGAAGCGGCACTGCGGCTTCTATAGGTCCGAACCGCTTGAGCGCATACCGATCGAAATCGCGCGACGGACGCTTGTCACGGAGGCCGCAGCTGCGCGACCGGCACGGACGAAGATCGGCCGCGTGCTGCATGTGGCCACCGTTCTGAACGAGGTCGGCGGCTTGACGCGGATGATGCGCCGTTGGATCGCCGCTGACGCCGGGCGCCATCACTCCCTGGCTCTCTTGCGCCATCCCGGGGCGCCGCCGTCGTCGGTGCGCCAGGCCGTGGAGGCTCGCGGCGGCCAAATCCATGTGATCAGCGCGACGCGCGGCGGACCGGTGGAATGGGCGAGGGCGCTCCGGAAATTGTCGCTCGATTTCGACCTGGTCGTCCTGCACGTCAGCAATGAGGAGCCGACGCCGGGCATAGCCTTCGCTGACGAGCGCAACCGACCGCCCGTGGTGCTGGTCAATCACGCCGACCACGCCTTCTGGGTCGGGCTTTCCGTATGCGACCTGATCGCCAGTTCGCGCGTGTCGGGCGAGCGGCTGGTGGTGGAAAGGCGTGGTATCCCGGCGGAGCGTCACGCCATCCTGCCGATCCAGATCGATCCGCCGAAGCGCAAACACAGCCGGGCCGAGGCGCGGGAGAAACTCGGCATTCCGGCCGGCGGGCCGCTTCTGGTTTCCGTCGCCCGCGGCGTGAAATACCGCACGATGGGGGGAGTCTCATTCGCCGACATGCATGTCGAGGCGCTTCTGGCCCATCCCGATGCGCGGTTGCTGGTCGTAGGGCCGGGGGAGCCGGCCGACTGGCAAGAGGCCATAGCGGCGACCAGCGGGCGGATCATGGGGCGGCCGGAGACGCCCGATCCTTCACTGGCGTTCGAGGCGGCGGACGTCTACCTCGACTCCTACCCCTTCGTCTCGATTACTTCGATGCTGGAAGCCGGCGGCCTGGGCGCGCCCTGCGTGACGTTGTTTCCCTATCCATCGGATGCTAACGTCATGAGCACCGATATGCCCGGGCTGGCGCCGACCATTGGCTTCGCTACCTCGATGGCGGGCTACAACCGCGTGCTGACGGACTGGCTCGCCGACCCCGAAGCCCTGCGTCGACGGGGGGATGAGACGGCGGCCAACGTCAAGCGGCTGCACACCACGCCAAATTGGCTCGAAAGCCTGGAGGCGCTCTACGCCAAAGCCCTGACGATCCCGCCAGTCACGCCGCTGCGCGAGAAGGGCACGCCCGCGGACGAGGAATTCTACGAGGGTTATCCCGACATTCTGCTCAACGAGGTGTTCGGCGAGTTCGACAGCGTCGAGGCGATCCTGAAGCGTTCTCTGCGCCTGATGTCGCTACCGGAACGGCTCCGGGTATGGCGACGCCTGGCGCGGGCCAACACTTTCGAAGGGCCATGGGATGCACTCCGGAACCTGCTGCCCGAATGGCTGCCCCGGTTTGTAAACCGGCTGAAGGGCGGCAGCAGCTAGACTAGATACGAGGTTTCAGTGCCACGGTTGCCCGCCGGCAATCATGGAATGTCAGAGTCCAAGGGTCTGCTCGGCCGTATCAACGGACTCTTGGGCAGCCTCAATGAGATCGGCGGCTGCCATCTCGACCAGCTGTGCCGAGCGGTCGACCTCATCAAGGCGCCGCATAATCCGAAAGCGAAGACGCACAAGCTTATGAGGCTCGGCACGCTTCTCGCCAATGGTCAGAGCATCAAACAACGTGTCGACTTCTCCTTAGCGCGGTGATGTCTCGACTAATTGTCTCTCAGAGGCTATTTCCTTCCAACATCGCCATATCGCCGCCAGCCACACACAAACGGCGTACTCTCGGTAACCATGGTGCCCATTCGCTGTATGGTCCGGGGTTATTCCATCTATCTGGCGGTCAACGCCGGAAAACCGGAAGCTGATGTCTCGCTAGCCGAGGGGTCGATAGGCACTGACCATTGCGGTCGATCCACCGCGCCCAGACGGCTGGCGCAAAAAATCAGTTGCTTGTCTTGGTGATGGGCGCATCTGCGACGGGCCAAGACCGATCGATCGTCACGAGCGGCCAGCACAGCCTAAGTCCAGTATCCTCAGCGAAAGCGTGAATTGGACTACCCTTCAGGCAGCCCGTCTGACTTTACACCTTTTGATTTAGAGGCTTACCTTTTTCTTCCAATGAACGGTTCTGCGTTCGACATGATATGGCTAGTGGACGCCTCGGTTCGACATGGTGCCGTTGGGGCTGGACGCCATAGGGGTTTGAGGCTTGCTGTTCGATCCTAGAAGAACAGAGGGCGAAACTGGATATGCTTGGGCGAGCGCCGAAGATTCTGAAGCGGGCTGCCCGCGCATTCGGTGTCGAAAGACGTCATCTCGTCGGCCCACGCATGGTCCTCGAACGCGAGGGCATGTCTTTCGTTGGCCGACGCGTGCGCCGTTCTGGTGGCAGGATCCTGGCCTATCATTCGGTTGGCCAGCCGCAGATGGATCATAACGACGTACCGCCGAAGCTCTTCCAGCGCCAATTGGAGTGGGCCGCTGCGCGCGGCTACCGGTTCGTCCCGGCTGCGGAGATCGCACGAACAGGCGGCGGACCGATGGACCTCGCCATCACCTTTGACGACGGCCTGCGCAGCGTGATGACCGAGGCCGCGCCGATCCTGAAGGATTTCGCCGCGCCGTGGAGCCTGTTCGTCGTCACCGACTGGAGTGAAGGCGCCGCGCCGTGGACCACCGACGAGGTTCTGGGTTGGCGTGATCTGGAGCGCCTCGCCGCCGACGGCGCCGAAATAGGCAGCCACTCGGCGACCCATCCCGATTTTGGACAGTTGGACGGCCCTGCCGCCCGCGAGGAACTGGACCGCTCCCGCGCCATGATCGAGGCCCGGCTCGGTTTTGCGCCGACGTCGTTCGCAATTCCGCTCGGCCAGTCGGTCAACTGGACGCCGGTCGCCATGCGCGAGGCCAGGGCGGCGGGCTACGACCTGGTCTACGCCCAGGCCGAGGAGACGCGTTCCCCGGGCACCATCGCGCGGACCTTCATCACGCGCTTTGACAACATGCGGGTGTTTTCGGCGGCTCTGTCGGGCGTCTTCGATCGGTGGGAGGAGTGGGGGTGAGTCGGACGCGCGTCGTTTCGGTCGTCGTTCCGACCCGCGACCGCCCGCGGTTCCTGGACCAGGCGTTGGCGAGCATCCGCGCGCTGGAAGGCCCGGACCTGACGTTCGAGATTTTGGTTGGCGACAACGGCTCCAACCACGACGCCACCGGCACAGTGGCGCAGGCCCATGGGGCACGGCACCTCATCGTGACGACGGCGGGCGCCGGGGCCGCGCGCAACGCGGCGATGCGAGCGGCCACGGGGGAGTTCTTGGCCTTCCTGGACGACGACGACGTCTGGACCGAGCAACATGTACGGCCACACTTGCAACTCTTCGACCGCCGGTCGGAGGTCGAAGCGGTCTTCGGTCAGGTGGTGATGGCCGATCCTGATTTGCGGCCGATCGCGCCTCCCATCCCCGATGACGTCCGCCCTGACGGCGACCATCTGAAGATGATGCTGGACGGCTATTTCCCGCAGATCGGCGCCACGATGGCGCGTATCGGGGTACGCGACGCTTACGGCTATTTTGACGAGACCCTTTTGGCCGACCAGGACTGGGACTGGCAGCTGCGCGTCGCCGGCGGGGGGCGTATGGAGCATGTGGCCGTGCCTTGCGTCCTGTTCCGCCAGCGTCCGTCGGGATCCTACGATGCCTTGGTCCTGAGCCGGATTCCCTACACGCGCAAGGTGTTCATGCGGCATGCCATGCCCGTCTGGCGCAAGTGGCGCTCGCCGAAGGAGTGGCTGCACTCCTATTTCGCCACGCTCTTGGGGTTTTACACCTATTTCGCCGATGCGGCGGTGGAGCGGGCGGCCAAGGGGGATGCGAAGGGCGCGCGATTCGCAGTGCGTCATGCGCTGCTGGTGTTCCCGTTCCGAGGGGCAAGACAGCTCGTGACGCCGACGCCGTTGCGCGCCGCGTTCCTTTGGTCGATCGGCCTGGGCGCCCGTCCGCCGGCCGCCGAGGATGCGGCGCTGGACTGATGGGCGCGGACGTTAAGGATATCATGGGCATGCAGGACGCCAAGGACGCGCCGAAGATCAGCCCCGGCGCCCCGGTCATCAGCATCGTCATCGCCACGCACAACCGCAGCCACGACGTCCTGGAGAACGTCGACGCCTTGCTGCCGCAATGCGTGGGCCAGCCGGTGGAGGTCATCGTCATCGACAGCGCCTCGGCACCAGTGCACGCCCGGGTTCTGGAGACGCTGAAGGCGCGCGAGGGACTGAGCTTCATCCGACTCGACGAGCCCGGCGTTGCCCGAGCGCGCAACGCGGGTTTTGAGGCCGGCAGAGGCGAATGGATTGCGCTGTTGGACGACGACGCCGTGCCGCGCCCCGGCTGGGTAGAGGCGGCGATCGCCCACGCGGCCCGCTGTGACGGCCAGACCGCCATCCTGGCCGGGCGGGTGATCCCGCGCTGGCCCGACAACTTCGAAATACCGCCGAGCGAGCTCGGGCCGCGAGCGCGCTTGTTGTTGTCGGTGGTCGACGAGAACGGCTTCCGGGACACGACCGATCACCCCATAGGCGTCGGCGCCAACATGCTGTTCCGCCGCAGCGCGCTAAAAGCCCGTGGTGGGTTCGACGTGATGTCCGGTCGGGTCGGCTCGAATCTGGCCAGCGGGGAAGAGGCCCAGATGATGACCGACCTGATTGAGGCCGGCTATCGCTGCTGGTACTCGGACGCCTTCGTGGTGGACCACAAGGTCCATGCCGGCCGTCTGACGCGCGCATGGCTCACGGAGCGCGCCCGCAAAGAGGGTGAGGTGGAACTGAGGAGCTTGAAGACTCGGGGCCAGAGAACCGCGCGCGCCATCAAGATGCTCATCGCCGCCCCGGCGCTGGCTGTGTTTCAAATGCTCGACGGACCCGAGCGCGAGTATTACCTGCGCCTGAGCCACAACCTTGGCCTGCTGCGAAAGCTGTTCGGCCCGGCAAGCTGAGGGGGCTCAGGCGGCGGCCGGCGCGGCTTTCTGCGTCGG
>RXJA01000228.1 GCA_003963455.1 Hyphomicrobiales bacterium | reverse complement strand
AATTGTGTGTTGCGCTGCAGCATTTTTTTGATATCTTGCCGTAAACCATCCGTTCAACGTATGGAGCTTCTGCATGAGGGACGTCGCCAAGTCGGCCAATGCGGGTTTTGCGCAGGTCGGCGTTGATTTTCCACCCCCCATCGGCGGTCTGCTCAAACGCAGTTTCGATATCGTCGGTTCCCTGGCGGGGCTGGTTCTGCTCAGCCCGCTTTTCCTGATGGTCGCCCTGTTGGTCAAGCTTTCGGACAACGGTCCGATCTTCTATGGCCACAAGCGCATCGGCCGCGGCGGCAGGATTTTCTCCTGCCTCAAGTTCCGCACCATGGTGGTGGACGGCGAGCGCGTGCTTGCCGCCTATCTGGCGACCAATCCGGAAGCCAATGCCGAATGGATCGCGACGCGCAAGCTGAGGAACGATCCGCGGGTCACCCGCGTCGGCCAGGTGCTTCGTAAGCTCAGCCTCGACGAACTGCCGCAGATCCTCAACATCCTGCAGGGCGACATGAGCCTTGTCGGCCCGCGCCCGGTCGTGCGCGACGAGCTGGAGATCTATGGCAGCGCCGCGGTCTATTACCTGAAGTCGCGCCCGGGTCTCACCGGGCTGTGGCAGGTGAGCGGCCGCAACGACGTATCCTACGACACGCGCGTCGCCTTCGACCGCCACTATGTCGAGAACTGGTCGTTGTTCGAAGACATTCGCATCATCTTCAAGACGGTTCCTGCCGTGTGGATGTCGCGCGGCAGCTATTGATCGACGGGCCTGCCCGCCGAACTCGGGCAGGCATCCGGCAGTGATCTCATCGGGCGGATGGGGCCAAAGCGGATCGGAAACGTTCATTTGACACAAGCCCCCCTCGGACTGTCTTTCGCCTGCAGTCTCGTGCCCCGCCTAGCGAGCGTCATGCTTGCGGCGTCGCTGGTCATGCCGCAACTCGCCGTCGCCGGCGACTATCAGCTTGGCCCACAGGACAAGCTCAACATACGCGTCGCCGAATGGCAGACGGTCGACGGGACGTTCCGCGACTGGTCGGCCATCAACGGCGAGTATTCGGTCGGTCCGGGAGGGACGCTCTCGGTGCCGTTCGTCGGCGACATGCAGGCCGCCGGCAAGACGACAACGGAGATCGCTTCGGCGATCGGGCTCGCCCTGCAGCGTAAGCTAGCGCTGCCCGACAAGCCGGAAGCCTCGGTCGAGATGGCGCAGTTCCGGCCGTTCTACATTTCAGGCGAAGTCCAGAACCCAGGCCAGTTTCCCTTCGTGCCCGATCTGACCGTGCTCAAGGCAATCAGCATCGCCGGCGGCATCCGGCGCAATGCCGACTACGGTCCCCAGCTCGGCAAGGATCTGGTCACCGCCAAGGGCAGCTTCGACATCTTTGACGACCAGCGTATCCGCCTGCTGGTCAAGCGAGCCCGGATCGATGCCGACCTCGCCGGCAAAACGACCTTCGAGGTGCCCAAGGAGATCGAGGGCGATTCGAGATTGCCGACCATCGTCGCCGATGAAACGGCGATCCTGGTCTCCGACCAGAAGTCGCTGAAGCTGAAGCTCGATGCGCTCGACGATTTGAAGGGCGTCCTGCAAGCGGAAATCGAATCGCTGCAGAAGAAGATCACCAACCAGCAGAAGCAGGTCGACCTGGCGGAGCAGCAGGCCGCCAGCATCGGTCCGCTGGCGCAGAAAGGCCTGGTCGCCAACGCACGATTGCTTTCCTCGCAGCAGTCGGTCACCGACCTGCAAGGCAAGATCCTGGACTATGAGACGGCCATCCTCACCGCCAAGCAGTCAATCAGCAAGGCTGAGCAGGACGCCATCGATGCCCGGAACACGCTGAATTCCACCCTTACCGCCAGCCGCCAGCAGGCCGAGGCCGACCTGAACGAGGCAACGTTGAAGGCGGGCATGCAGAAGGGCCTGATCGCGCAGGCATCGGACCCCGCCACGGCAGCCAGTATCACCGGTGACCAGGAACCGGCCCTGCTCTACTCACTGGTGCGGGCTGCCGACGGCAAGACGAGCGAAGTCGAAGCCAAGGAAGACACGCCCGTTCTGCCGGGCGACGTGATCAAGGTGAAGCTGGCGCCGACGGCCAGCCAGTAATGTCGCCGGCCCGGGCCTGCCCGCAGCGAACCGAGGAACGGAAGCGGGGGGAAGACGTAAGGCTCGTCCACGCTGCGGCGCGGGCGGGCGATCTGTTTTGGACCGCTTGAAGGCACGACATGCAGCCCGCAGCCCAGCGTCATGTGTATCTGAACCTCGACGCCATCCGCGGCGTGGCGGCGATCAGCGTCATGCTCTACCACTTCTCGCCGTTCCTAGCCGACGGCAAGGTGCTGCCGTCGAGCTATCTCGCGGTCGATCTGTTCTTCCTGCTCAGCGGCTTCGTCATCGCGCATGCCTATGACCGCAAGATCGAGAACGGCATGGGCTTCGGCTTTTTTGTGGCCATCCGCCTGATCAGGCTTTATCCGCTCTATCTGGCCGGCACGCTGCTCGGCTTCTTCTATCTGCTGGTCAAGAACAGGCTGATGCCGGCGGAATACGTGCCGCTGTCCGAGATCGGCATGCAACTGACGACCGGCATGCTCTTCATCCCGCTGGTCAGCGATGCCTATCATACGATCTTCCCGCTCAATCCCGCCTCGTGGTCGCTGTTCTTCGAGCTCGTCGTCAACATCGCTTATGTCGCGGTCTTCTTTCTCCTGTCGCGGCGCGTGCTGACAGGAATCCTCGCCGTCAGCTTCGTCCTGCTCGTCGTCGCTTCGGTGTTCGCCGGCACACTCGACTTCGGCATGACCGGAGACACCATCCTCAGCGGCCTGCCGCGCGTGACCTTCTCGTTCTTCCTCGGCGTGCTTCTCTGCCGCTCGATGGCGCGCTGGCAAGGCAGCGTGGGCTTCCTGCGGCGCGGTTTCTGGGTCGAAGGCGCGATCCTGCTCACGCTCGCCGTCTTCGCCATCGCTCCGGCCGGAGGCGCGCGAGTCGCCTACGACCTCGTCGCCATCGTCATCGTCTTCCCGGTCATGGTGATGACCGGCGCGGTCGCGCCGACCGCCCAGCTTCTGTCAGGCTTCTATGGCTGGCTCGGGCGGATCTCCTACCCGATCTACATCATCCACACGCCGATGCTGATGATCATCGCCGGGGCCGGCAAGGCCTTCTCGATCGATCCATTCGCGCATCATCCCTGGTTCGGCCTCGCGATGGCGGCGATGGTCGTCGTCATCGCCGACATCGCCACGCGCGTCTATGACGAGCCGGTGCGGCGCTTCCTGCAGCGGCAGATGCAGCGCGCCCGGGCCGTGGCTTAAGAGGGCTCAACGGACAGATCCGGTATGAAGATTCCCAAATCCATTCTGATCGATCCCGACCGCAACGAGACCTACGGTGCCTTCGCCGTCGCGGTTTCCATGATCGCCTTCGCCTACTCTCCCAACTTCGGCCAGATCCTTATCCTCGCCTATTACGCGGTCTGGCTGCCGCTGCTGTTCGTCGATTACCGGCGCTTCACCTGGAAACTTTCCAGCGCCTGGCTGCCCATGGTGCTTGCGGCCTATGTCTGCCTCTCGGTCTTCTGGTCGCAGGCGGCGGGCATCAGCGCGCGCGCGGCGGTGCAATATTCCTCGCACATCGTCTGCGCCTATATCGCGGCGCGCACCATCAGCGTGCGCACGCTGGTGGTGGGCTCGCTGATCGGTATCTTCATCGTCCTGTTCTATTCGCTGAAAGTCGGCGGCTACGCGCTCGACACGATCGACGGCACGATCAATTTCGTCGGCGCCTTCGGCTCCAAGAATCAGATCGGCTTCTTCTCTTCGCTGGGCATTTTCCTCTGCCTTGCCTTCCTGGCCTTCTACCGCCGCAACCGGCTGGGCTTCGTCTGGACCGCGCCGATCCTGCTTTTGTCGGTCTATATGCTTGCCATCGCCCATTCGGCGACATCGGTTGCCTCGCTGCCGGCGGTAATCGGCATCGTGGCGCTGCTCTCCATGACCAAGGTCCTGTCGTTGCGTTATCGCCGCGTGCTGTTCATCGTCGGGGCCGGCGCGCTGGTGGCAGTCGTGGCGGCGGCTCTCAACCTCGGTCTGCTGGATCTCGTGCTCGGCATCTTCGGCAAGGATTCGACGCTGACCGGCCGCACCTATCTCTGGGAGCAGGGTTGGGAGGCGGCACAGCAGCATCCGCTGCTCGGCTATGGCTACGCCGCCTATTGGGTGCAGGGCTCCGCCGATCCAGAGCGGCTGTGGGCGGAATTCTACATCTCCACCCGCACCGGTTTCCACTTCCACAACACCTATGTCGAGACGCTGGTGGAGATCGGCTTCATCGGCGTCACCTTGCTGGCGCTGGTCATCCTGCGCGCTTTCTACGGCCATGTGTCGAAAGTCGTGTTCGGCGACTGGAACGCCGATTCGGTGGTGCTTGCCGGCGCGATCGGACTGATGCTGATCCGCTCCTTCTTCGAGGTCGAGATGCTCGGCCCCTACTTCATGGCGTCCTTCGTCGTCTATTACGGCCTGTTCAGGCTGAGCCCATTGCCGGTTTTCCGGCGGCGCGGGCTTGCCGTTCCCGCCGAGGATCAGAGGCATGCCGTTGGCCGCATGCCGGCGCCGATCTGATGGGATTGCCCTAAGCCGCAGTCGAGCGCGCGACAGCAGATTGAATCGACCGGTCGGCCAGGATCGCCAGGAAGGCGATCGACAGGCCGGCGATCAGGCCCATGCCGGCATCGGCCTTGCCGAGCGCGACATAGACGGCCTGGCCAAGATCGCGCGTGCCGACAAGGGCGGCGATGGCCAGCATGGAGAGCGCCGCCATGATGGTCTGGTTGAGGCCGAGCATGACGACTGGCAGGGCCAGCGGCAGCTTGGCCTGCAGCAGCGTCTGCATCGGCGTCGCGCCCATCTGCTCGACCGCCTCGACGACGTCGGCGCGCACATGCCGCAATCCGTGCTCGACATAGCGGATCGGCGGCACGATGGCGTAGAGCATGATGGCGATCAGCGCCGTGAACTCGCCGACCTTGAAGAACATCAGCGCCGGGATGAGAAAGACGAATTGCGGCATGGTCTGCAGCGCGTCGCAGATCGGCTTCAGTGCGCGGGAGACCCGCTCGCTATGGGCCGCCCACACACCCAGCGCCCCGCCGATCAGAAGGCAGAGCAGCACGGCAAGCGTGCAGAGATAGAGTGACTGCACCAGTTGCGGCCAGAGGCCGTTGACCAGGATCAGCCCGAAACCGGCCAGCGCGAAAAGGCCGAGCCGATAGCCCGCCACCTGCCCGGCAAGGAGTGAAACGGCGAGGATGAAGACAGGCCAAGGCAGGCCGAGAAAGCCGGTGTAGAGGATGAGGCCGGCGGCCAGGACCGCCAAGGCGCCCCGCCAGCCGAAACGGCGCATCGCCAGCCAGGCTACGGTCAGGACCAAAACGACATAACCCGCCGTCGCCGTTGGCGACAGCGCAAAGCCCCAGATGGCGGGCGTGGCCGCCCCGGAAACGCCGACCCGCATCGGCAGCAGCAGGCAATAGAGGACGGCGTTGCGCACGCCATCGAAGAACCAGGCGTAGTCGCGAACGATGCCGAGCAGCCATTGGTTGACACCACCCATTTGGGTGCGCAGCGCGGTTTCGGGCAGGAATGTCGCGTCCGGCGCGGCAAGACGGATGACGACGGCCAGAGCCAGCGCGACCGCCAGCGACAGGACCAGGCGGCGCGGCGTCATCCATCGCATGGCGCGCGTCGGCCCGGTCTCCGGCGCCTTGGCGAAACCGATGGTGAGGCGATCGATGAGGATGGCGAGCAGCGCGATCACCAGGCCGGAGAGGATGCTCTGGCCGAACTCGGCCTTGCGCATGGAGGACAGGACCTCCCAGCCGATATCCTCGAAGCCACCGATGATGGCGGCGACTATGACCATCGACAATGCGGCCATCGTCGTCTGGTTGAAGCCGACGAGAAGCTGCGGCAGCGCCGTCGGTACCTCGACCTGCCAGAATTGCTGGCGGCGCGTGCAGCCGCTCATCAGGCCGGCCTCGCTGATCGCCGCCGGCACGCGGTCCAGGCCGAGCATGGTGTTGCGCACCATCGGCGGCGTCGCGTAGATCGCCGAGGCGATCAGCCCGACGACCGGACCGAAGCCGAACAGCAAGAGCAGCGGGATGAGATAGGCGAAGGCCGGCACCGTCTGCATCAGGTCGAGCGCCCCGAGCAGCACCGGCCGCCAGCGCGGCCGAGCGTAGCCGAGAACGCCAAGCAGGAAGCCGAGCACTGTCGAGATCGGCACCGCCAGAAGCACCAGCGCCAGCGTGTTCATGCTTTGCGGCCAATAGCCGGCGAGCAGGATATAGGCGAGCGTGGCGAGCGCGAAGATCGCCAGACGCTCGCCACTCGACTTCAGCGCCAGCGCGGCGACAGCCAGCATCACCGCCGGCCAGGGCAGCCAGGCCAGCGCCAGCCGCGCGCCGCGCATCGGCGCCTCGAGGAGAGCGGAGAGCGCCCGGAACGCGGGCTGGATGACGGCGACCACCACGTCGGTCACGGCGTTGATGTAAGTGGCCAGCGGCAACGTCCATTCCTTGGGGAAATTGACCAGCCAGGGAAGCTCGGTTTTCAGAAGCAGGCAAAGCACCGTCAGCACGGCCAGCGCGCACCAGGGAAGAAGGGCCGGCGGGATGGCGAACCTTTGCGGGGACGGTGCGATCGCGGCCGGCGCCGTCATGAACTTTTGCGCCTCGCCTGCTCGCGCTCCAGCACGGCGAGCACCGCGCCGGCGCTGAGCACCCCCGGCGGTCTGTCGCCGGCGCCCGGCACAGTGAACGCCGCCACGCCGGAGGCGAGCTGCGGGATCAACGCTTCGAGGCTGGTGTCGGCGGCGACGCTCCGTTCGGGCAGCGCCGCGCCATTGGCCGGCGTGGCGATGTCGCCGGCCGTGATGACACGCAGCAGCGGCATGTCCTCGGTGAACTGCGCGACATAGTCGTCGGCCGGGTTGAGCACGATGTCGGCCGGGCGGCCGATCTGCACGATCTTGCCGGCCCGCATGATCGCCAGCCGTTCGGCCAGGCGGAAGGCCTCGGCGATATCGTGGGTGATGAAGATGATGGTCTTCTTCAGCATGCGCTGCAGGCGCAGGAACTCGTCCTGCATCTGCTTGCGGATGAGCGGATCGAGCGCCGAGAACGGCTCGTCGAGGAACCACAGCTCCGGCCCCACCGCGAGCGAACGGGCAATGCCGACGCGCTGCTGCTGGCCGCCGGAGAGCTGGTGGGGGAAGGACGCTTCGCGGCCTTCGAGCCCGACCAGCGCGATCATCTCGCGGGCGCGGGCCTCGCGCTCCTTCGCCGGCCTGCCCTGGATCTTCAGCGGGAAGGCGACGTTGCCCAACACGCTCAGATGCGGCAGCAGGCCGAAATTCTGGAACACCATGCCCATGGCGTGGCGGCGCAGCTCGATGAGCTCCTTGCCGCTGGCGGCGAGCAGGTTCCTGCCGTCGAGCAGTATCTCGCCGGCGCTCGGCTCGACCAGCCGCGACAGGCAGCGCACCAGGGTCGACTTGCCGGAGCCGGACAGACCCATGATGACGAAAATCTCGCCGGTCGCCACCTCGAAGCTGGCGTCGACCACGGCCGGCAGATGCGCCTCCGCGCGCAGGCGCTCGGCCAGCGCATCGGGATCGATGATATAGCCGCGCGAGTCGAAGTAATAGGCCGGGCGGCGGCCATAGACCTTCCAGACATTGCGGCAGGCAAGTTTTACGGGGCGCGCGGCAGCGCTCATTGCAAACCACCCATACCGGCTGTTCGCCCGGCCCCGCGCAATGCGAGGTCCGGGCCATGATAGTCGTCAGCCTCTGCCGAGCGCATCGGCCGCTTATCCCTTGGCGCCGTCGACCCAGGGCTTCCAGACCGCCTCGTTCTTGTCGACCCAGGCCTTGACCACCGCATCGAGGTCCTCGCCCTTCTTGTCGACGGCGAGCATCATCTTCTCCTGCTCGCTGGCGTCCATCTTGAAGGCCTTGAGGAAGGCATAGGCCGCCGGCCATTTCGCGCCGAAGCCAGACCAGACGATCTTGTCGACGTCGGGCGGCGTGATGCAGTGCTCGTTGGTCTGCTCCTTGCAGGGCGGCATCGTCACCCAGCCGACGTCGTTCTCGGCGAGCGCGTAATGCGGGCCCCAGAACATCATCACCAGCGGCGTCTTAGCGGCCTCGGCCGCCTCGAGTTCGGCCACCAGGGCGCCCTCCGAACCGGACGGCACAGCCGTGTAGGGCATGTTGTTGTCGGCGATGATGGTCGCCGCGCGCGAACCCCAGTCGGCGGGGTAGTCGAGGAAGCGCGCATTGGGAGCGGTCTCAGGCGTCGACAGCGCCTTGACGCAGTCCGGCTTGTTGAGCGCCGTCCAGTCAGGCAGGCCGGGGCAGACCGTCTCCAGGAACTTGGGGTAGATCCAACCTTCACGGGTCTTCAGATCGAGCTTGCCGATATCCTCGATCTGCTTGGCGGCAAGCGTCTTCGGATAGATGTCGCCGACATTGTTCATCCACACTTCCACCGAGGCGCTAAGCGAGCCGTCGGCGAGACCTGAGAATTGCGGGAAATTGCCGGCGGTGACGTATTCGACCTTGTAACCAAGCTTCTCCAGAAGCTGTCCGGCGATGTGGGTGGAGACATGCGCGCCCGTCCATTCCAGCATCGCGAGCTTGATCGGCTCGTCCTTCGCGCCGAGATCGGCGCTTTGCCCGGCCGTCGTCGCGGCAAGCATCAGCGCAAGGCCAAGACCGGCCCCTTGCAAGGCATTTCCTATCTTCATTTTAGTTCCCCTGTCTGTTGATAGTCCTTCCATTGTGCCGGTCTTCTCCCACGAGACCGGTATCCATCACCCCCACCGACGCTACCACAGGGCGCCGCCGGTGATCTGGATATTTTCCATGGTGATCCCCCTGGCGAGGTCCGAGCAGAGGAAAACCGCGAGCGCCGCGATCTCCTCCGGCTGCATCATGCGGCCTTGGGGATTGCCTTTCCTGAACTCGTCCATCAATTCCTCGGCGCTGCGGCCCTTGCCTTCGCGCTCGACGACCTGCGCAACGTTGCGGCGCATCAGCTCGGTCTCGACCCAGGTCGGGCTGATCATGACGCATGTGACGCCATGCGCTGCGCCCTCCAGCGCAACGCAGCGGGTCAGGCCGAGCAGGCCGGCCTTGGAGGCGCAATAGGCGGGATTGTCCTTCCAGCCGACCGAGGCCGCCGTCGAGCCGACGTTGACGATGCGGCCCCAGCCGCGCCCGATCATGCCGGGCAGAACCGCGCGGGTCGTACGGAACGCTCCAGTGAGATTGGTGTCGACGATCTTGTCCCAGAGCTCGTCGGAATGGCCGCAGACCGGCTGCTCGGCGGTCGTTCCGGCAGCGTTGACGAGGATGTCGGCCGGGCCGACAGCCGCCTGGGCTTCGGCAAAGAAGAGGTTGGTGAGCGCGCTGTCGCGCACGTCGAGATGCGCGGCGTGGACCCTGGTGCCGTGGTCGGCCAGCGCCGACTTCACGCGCTCGATCTCGTCGGCGCCGGGATAATAGGCGGCGTCCACCCTGCCCGCCTGCGGAGGCGCCACATAGGAGCCGACGGCGACATTGGCGCCGGCCTTGGCGAGCGCCGTGGCGATGGCAAAACCCATGCCCGAAAAGCCGCCGGTGACGATGGCGCCGCGGCCGGTGAGGTTGGTCATCGCAAGCGGTCTCCGTGTTCACACTGCAAGGTATCCCCCGTCGACGACCATTTCGGAGCCGGTGACGAATTTGGATTCGTCCGAGGCGAGGTAGAGGACCATGTAGGCGATATCGTTCGGCTCGCCGAGGAAGCCGATCGGGTGGCGCGACAACGCCTTGGCCTTCTCCTGATCGAGCGTGCCGAGGTCGCGCAGATAGTTCTCGGTCTGCGGCGTCCAGATGTAGCCGGGATGGATGGAGTTGCAGCGGATGCCGTAGCGCTTTTCGGCGCAATGCACCGCGACCGCCTTGGTCAGCGTTCGCACGCCGCCCTTGGAGGCGCAGTAGGCGGCAAGCTCGGCCTCGCCGATGATGCCGTCGATCGAGGAAAGGTTGATGATCGATCCGCCGCCGGATTGCTTCATCAGCCTGATGCCTGCCTGGCAGCCGAGAAAGACGCCGTCGAGATTGACCGCCATCGTGCGCCGCCATTCGGCCAAGGAGGTGTCCTCGATGTTGCGGGCAATGGCGATGCCGGCGTTGTTGACCAGCACCTCAAGCCGCCCGAAGCGTCGCTCGATCGCCGCCATGACGGCGGTCCAATCCTCGGGCTTCGAGACGTCGTGGCGCAGCGCCAGCGCCTCGCCGCCAGCCTTGACGATCTCGGCCGCCGTATTGCCCGCGAGGCCCTCATCGATGTCGCTGACGACCAGCTTCGCGCCTTCCGCCGCCAGCAGAATCGACGACGCCCGTCCGAGGCCTAGACCAGCCCCGGTGACCAAAGCCACTTTGCCTGCGACGCGGCCCATCCCGACATCAGCCTCCCTTGTTCGAGGGCTCCAGCGGCTTGCCCAGCCAATCGCGGTAAAAACCTTCGAGGTCCGGTTCGAAATCATGCACGATCGGATAGCCGGGGGCGGCCGCCTCGACCTCGTGCAGCGTGCCGCATTCCGGGCAGATGAATTCGCGGATTTCCATCCAGTCCGGATCCGGCAGGTCGCTGTTGGGGTAGATCTCACGCAGCGATTCCTCTGTGTCGCGCACGATGATCGCCGCCTTCAGCTTCCAGTTCTTGCGGTAGTCGCCGAAGGAGTGGCCGCATTCGCATTTCGTCACCCGCTGCTCGCCGCTCTGGCAGATGAAGAGATGGTCGCCGACGGGCAGCAGGATCGGATCGCTCCAGCCGACGCGATCCTGCAGCACCGCGACATATTTGAAGAAACGGTCGTCGTCCTTGTAGGCGCTCATGATGCGGCGCGTCTGCGGCCACGGTAGCGTGCCGGCGACCAGATCGGCGATGACTTCCTTGCTGTATGAGGTCATGGTCCCTTACTCCACGCCGAAGGTCGATTTGGCATCGACATCCCAGAAGGTCGAAAAGTCCTTTGTGAAACGCGGCGAAAGCTTGATGGCGCTGGCGTACATCTTCTTCACCTCGGGCGCGAAATCAGCGGCTTTCACGCGCTCGCGTTCCTTGGCCACCCATTCCGAGACCGGCCTGGCGCGGGCCAGCCGCTTGGCCCGCATGTCGGCGCGATGGCGCTTGGTGGCCTCCAGGTTGGCAACCGGGAAGCCTTCCTCGTCCTCGTCTAGCACGATGCCGAAGATGCCTTCGGCCGCTTCGCCGGTCAGGAAGCCGTTCTCGACATCCCAGGCGGTCTTGACGGGATCACGCTCCAGCACGTCGCCGTAACCTCCGCCGCCATTGTAGGAATGGGTGAAGACGTCGCCCGTCTTGTGCGGCGCGGTGATGTACGGCCCTTCCATCGTCACATGCTCGCCTTCCAGCCTGACCTCCAGCTCGGAGCGATACGGATTGGTGCCCGTGTGGTGCGCCAGAGGCGCGCCCTTCTCAGCCAGCTCGAAGATGTTTGAGTCGCGCACCGCGCGGTGCTTCTGGCAGGTCGGCGCCGGATAACCGCCGCACAGACCGCCATTGTCGAAGACACGCGAGGAGTGCTCGGAGGTCACCAGCCGCAGATGATCGGTCTTCGAAACCAGCCAGGTGGACAGGAAGGAGCAGCCGCCACGATATTTGCCGGCGCCGCCGGAATTCGGAACGATCGAGCGGCCGATATAGAGCATTGGCATGTTCTGTTCCCAGATCTCGATATTGCCCATGTCGGATTCCGGGTTCCAGCCGACATAGGCGGTGTCGAGCCCATCCTTGATGGCCAAGGCGCCGGAGCCGGCGGCGGCGCATTCGAAATGCGCCATGCCGAAGGGCGTGCCGTACTGGCTTGTGCCGCCCATCTCGATCATCGGGCTGTTGACCTGGCCGACAAAGGCTTCCTCGACGAAACCGCGGGCGATGAAGGAGCGCGAGAGCAGCCGCTGGAAGACACCATAGGCCGGCAGCAGCAGCGCCCAGGAGGTGGCCGTCGCCACCATCTCGTTGTCCGGGTTGGTCCAGGTGCCGTGCGGCAACTTTAGCTCGGTGGCCATCCAGGCGCCGTCATTGACCAGGCCTTCGAAATTCATGTGCTGGGTCAGCGTCACGAACATGCCGCCATCCATGCCGGCCGGCGTGCAGTTCATCGAATGGTAGCCCCAGGGCTGCGTGCCCTCGAAGTCCATCTTGATCTTGCCGTCGGTGGTGATCTCCATCTCGATGGGAATGTTGTAGAGCCAATCGGGGTCGCCGAGCGGCTGGTAGCCGGGCTTGCCCTTGGTGACGTGGCCGTAGAAGGTGTGGCCACGATAGATGCCGGGCACGGTGAGCTGGCGCGTGCGGGCGAGCTGGGCGCGGCGGCCTTCCTCGATGAACTCCTTCGATACCTGCATCCAGTAATCGAGGCCGATCTCGTCGATCAGCGCCTTGACGCTCTCGCGCATGTCGATGCACGACGCCACCTTGGCCTTCTCGTCCAGCACCCAGTAGATCGGCATTCTGAGATTGCGCTCGCAGCGGATGACGTAGTCGCGCCGCAGTTCGTCATTCTCGCCGACCTTCTCGGCGCAGACGAACAGGCCTTCGGTGAAGCGCTCCTGCGCCAGCGCCACGTCGCCGCCGGGCGTGATGCCCCCGGCCTCGAGCTCATGGCAGACGGCGCCGGCCCAGCCAACCAGCTTGCCCGAATGGAAGATCGGCACCACGTCCATCACGTCGGGCACCTGCACGGTGCCGATGAAGGCGTCGTTGTTGGCGAAGATGTCTCCGTCGCGGATCCGCGGGTTTTCCTCGTAGCCGTTGCGGATCATCCATTTGATGAAGCGGCTCATCGTGTGCACATGCACCATGATGCCGTTGGAGAGCGCGATGGCGTCGCCTTCCGGCGTGTAGATGGCGACGACCATTTCACCCACTTCGCGCACGCCGGGCGAAGCGGAGATGCGGCGGGCCATCTCGCGGGCCGAGACGCAATAGGCGCGCAGCTTGGTGTGCAGCGTCTCGAACTTAAGCGGATCCTGGTTGCGCAGATGGAGTTCCGTGATGCCGTCATAGCAACCGGTCTCTTCCATCAGCCGTTCGGATTCGATCAGCCGTTCGCGGATGCGCAGCGCGGAGGCGGGTTTGTCCAGCATGGCGTTCGCCCTTCTCAAGCGTGGGTGTAGTGCAGCAGCGTCCATTCATCGACATGGACGCGGTCCTGCGGGTGGACGACGAGGGTCGTCGCCGGATGTTCGATGATGGCCGGGCCGATCACCTCATGGCCGGGCTGCAGCAGGTCCATCTCGTAGAGGTTGGCCTTGTGCCAGTGCCCGCCGATATAGGCCTCGCGCACGCCCTTGTGGGCTGCCCCGGGATCGGACTTGCCGAGCGGCCGCTTGAGCAGCACCGGTTTGACCTTGTCGGCGGTGGCGATGAGCCCGAGCTCGGTGATCGAGAAACCGGCTTCGCCATAGCGTGAGACGCGGTGGTTGACCTTGGCGTAGACCGCTTCGAACTCGGCGATGACCTTGCGCATGTCGTCGGCGGAGTTGATGGCGGACAAGGGCGCCATCACCTCGACGTCCTCGAGCTGGCCGGTGTAGCGCATCATCAGGAAGGGCACGGTCTTGATCTTGTCGCGGCCATGGCCGTCGGCGATCATCTCGTCGACCGCGGCCTTGGTCAGGTCGTCCCAGACACTGGTGACCTTCTCGCCAAAGGCGGCCAGCTCGTCATCGCTCGCCCGCGCGCCGATGTCGATCTGCGTCGACACCGAATGTCGGCGCATGAAATCAGCGGTGGTGCAGCCGAAGGCCGAGAAGGCGGCGGCGAACTGGAAGGTAATGATGTCCTTGAAGCCGATGCCCCTGGAGCAGCCGGCGAGATGCAGCGGCCCCGAACCGCCGTAAGAAAGCAAGGTGAATTCCGACGGATGGATTCCTTGTCCGGAGATGACGCGGCGCAGCGCGTTGTTGGCGTCGGCCTCCAGCATGTCGATCATGCCTTCGGCCGCTTCCTCGACGCCGACGCCGAGCACGCGGGCGCATTTCTCCTCGAAGGCTTTTCGCGCCTTCTCGACCTGAAGCACGACCTTGCCGCCGAGGAAATAATGCGGGTTCAGGCGTCCCAGGATGGCATCGCAATCGGCGATGGTCGGCTCGGTGCCGCCCTTGGCGAAGCAGATCGGGCCGGGATCGGAACCGGCGCTTTCCGGCCCGAGCGAGACTTTCCTGGTCAGCGGGTCGACCTTCAGGATCATGCCGGCGCCGGCGCCGATCGTGTCGAGATGCAGCGTCGGCACGTTGAGCTTGAAGCGGTCCATCAGCGGCTCGTTCTCGATCCGCGTCTGGCCCCGCGTGATGACGCCCATGTCGAAGGAGGTGCCACCCATATCCGAGCAGATCAGCGAGTCGTTGCCGATCAGCTTGCCGACATAGGCCGCGCCCAAGATGCCGCCGATCGGGCCGGAGATCATCGTCTCATGCAGGCGCGGATGGTTGATCGAGGTCAGGCCGCCGAAGGAGAGCAGCGTCTGCACGCCATATTTGAAGCCGTATTTCTTCGAGACGTCCTCGATGCC
>RXJA01000168.1 GCA_003963455.1 Hyphomicrobiales bacterium | reverse complement strand
GCGCACCTTGCCCTCGGCCACCAGTTCGCCGACCGCGCCCGCGACATCCTCCATCGGCACGGCGGGGTCGACGCGGTGCTGGTAGAGGAGATCGATGCGGTCGGTGGCGAGCCGCTTGAGCGAAGCCTCCACCACCTCGCGTATATGCTGCGGCCGGCTGTCGAGCCCGGCCTGCCTGCCGTCGACGATGCGGAAGCCGAACTTGGTCGCGATCGTCACTTGATCGCGCCGGCCCTTCAGCGCGCGCCCGAGCAGTTCCTCGTTGACGAAGGGCCCATAGACCTCGGCCGTGTCGAGAAAGGTGCAGCCGAGCTCGATCGCCCGGTGCAGCGTCGCGATCGATTCCGCCTCGTCGGCCGGCCCGTAGGCCTGGCTCATGCCCATGCAGCCGAGGCCGATGGCCGAGACTTCCAGCCCCTGGCTGCCGAGTTTGTGTCTGCCGAGGCTCATATGCCTGTCTCCGGTGATAAATCAGCGCTCGCGAAATTATAGGGCCGGGCCGGGACACGTCCAGCGCCGGGCCGGGCAGCGCTTGATCCAGGTCAAGGAAAACGCAACAGGGCATCGTATAATCGGTCCGTCTTGGGAAGGACACAAGGCGGGCAGGTGGTTCCGGCCGACTCCACTCCCTCGGGGATTTGGCGGAACCACCGAACCCGCCTTTTGCGTAGCGCCGCCCGGAAGTGAGCGGCTGTCCTGGGACGACGAAAAGCTTTGCGACGGCGAGGCTTGCTTACGGGCATGCTTGTTGCGCCGCCAGAATCCGTTCTCGGCGCGAGGAGTGTCGGCTTTGGCGCATCAAGTGTCCACGATGCCCATGGCGCGGCCGCCCCATTCCCCGGGCGCGACATCCGCGATCGTTTGCGAGAAGGTCCAGGCGTGGCCGGCGAGATCGCGGCAGGAATATTGCCGCTCGCCATAGGGATAGCTCGTCGGCGCGGTCAGCGTCATGGCGCCGCGGCGCATCGCGCGGCGGTGGTGCGCGTCGACATCCTCGACTCGCAGCATCACCGAGAATGCCTCGTCTCTCGGCGTCGCAAGCCCGCCGCCCTTCAGGGTGGTGACTACGACGGCCCCGTCGCCGAAGCCGAGCTGGGCGCGATGATTGCCGACCGTCAGCCGCAATTCGAATCCGAAGGCCTCGCAAAGCCACCGGGCCGCCGCTTCCACGTCGGGGTAGGCAAGCACGGGTATGACCGCGCTGGCGGGCATGGAGCGGTTCCGCATGAAGGGGGCTCCTTCCGGCAAGCCGATGAGGTCGGGATGACGTTTCGTTGAATCGTCATCCCGATCCAACTTCTTGTTGGAGCATGATCTTTCCCCGAAAACCGGTTCCCGCTTTCGGGATCATGCCCTGGCTCAACTGTAGGGCGACCAGCACTGCTGGCGGGGGCCGTCATAGGGCTGGTAGCTGTTGTCCCAGGCCCGGTAGGAGCGGTAGCGGTCGTAGCACCAGCGCACATGGGCGGCCGCCAGGCGCGCCGCGGGCGGCGGGGGTGGCGCGACCGTGGCGGCCGCCACGCCGGCCGCGAAGGCGGCGGCCGGGAACCAGTAGCCATTGTAGTAGCGGTAGCCGGGCCGCGCGCGCCAGAAGCCCCGGTAGCCATTGTAGTAGTAGGCGCCGCCGACGACGTAGAAGCCGCGCCGGTACCAGACGGGAGTCGCCTGGCTGGTCAGTGAGGCCTGGCCCGCGGCGGGCACGACCGGAACGGCCTCCGCCGGCGAGGCCAACGCCGAGGCGCCGAGCATCAGGCCGCAAAAAGCTGTCGCTATCCGTTTCATCGTCTCTCTCCTTTGTCGTGTCATGGGCGGGATCACGGGGCGGGATCACGGGCGCTTCAGCGCCCGCAATTCGGAAATCGAAAGCGCGCCGTCGCCATTCGTGTCCGCGCGCAGCAGGCGGTCCGGGATGAAGGCAGCGAACTCGTCGCGAGAGATCCTGCCGTCGCCGTTGCGGTCCATGCGGCCGGCCTGCGCCTGGAAGCCGGCGAACTGGGCGGACTGGAAGTCGCGTTTGGATTTGACCCGCTCCACCGCCGCGCGCACCTCGTCGGCGTCGAGCAGGCCGTTGCGGTTGGCGTCCATGCGGTCGAACATCTGCGCGCGCGCCGCCTGGATCTCGCTGAATTCGAGCTTGCGGTCGCCATTGGTGTCGATGCGCAGGAACAGCTCCCTGCCGCCTTCCGCCGCGAGCGCGCTGCCCGCGCTCAAGGCGAGACCCGCAAGGGCCATGATCATCCTTTTCATATCGGTCTCCAGCCTGGTCGAACGGCCCGCCGCGGACCGTCCTTGCGCCGTCTTCTACGCGGCGGCCGGCCGGCTCCTACGCGGCACGGGTGATTTTTTTGGAGGCCGGAAGCCGGGCAAAAAAAATTCCGCGCCGGGCGTAGGGGCGGGGCCGTTGCTGCGTATCGGTCAGCAATCACCCCTCCCGCGACCACCGGGAAAGCGATCACAGCGAAAGGACAACATCATGAAACACGCATCGCTCCTCGCGGCCCTGCTCCTGGGACTGGCGCCGCTTTCGGCCGCACATGCCGGCAATCCGCCGTCACAGGACATGCCCGGCCAGCGCATCCTGCAGCGCATCGACACCAATGGCGACGGCGCGATCTCGAAGGACGAGATCATGTCCGCCCGCGAACGCATCTTCAAAAGGCTCGATCGCAATGGCGACGGCGTCATCGACGAGAAGGAGATCGAGACGGCCCGGCAGGCCATAGCGGACCGGGCCGCGGCGACCGAGGCCCGGCTCGGCACCCGCTGGCGGCGCATGGACAGGAACGGCGACGGCAAGGTCACCGAGGAAGAGTTCCAGGCCAGCACGCCGCTCTTCGACCTCGCCGACCGCAACGGCGACGGCAAGCTGTCGGCCGACGAGATCGCCGCCATCCGCAAGATCGTAGCCGCTCACGCCAACTGATCGACACACCCAGTTAGAAAGGAATCCGATATGTTCTCCAAAGCCAAGTTTTCCCTGCTCTGCCTCGGCGCCATCGCGGTCTGGTCGGCCGCCTCGCCGGCTTCGGCCGAGGAATGGAAGCGGCCCACCGTGCATGGCGGCGAGTTGAGCCGAAGCGTGAGCAGGGACGGCAATGTCTATACCGGCTCGACGACGCGCACCGGCCCCAATGGCGGCAGCTACACGTCGAACTCCACCTGCGTGGGGGGCGTTGTTGACCGCTGCTCCCGCAGCTATTCTGGCACCGGGCCGAACGGGCAGACCTTCTCGGGTCAGCGCTACTCGGCGGCCGGACCGTTTCGCGGCCGCTCGGTCGGCAGCTTCACGGGCCCGAACGGCAACACGGCCTACGGCTTCCGCCGCTGGCGCCGTTGACATCTGGTGGTGGACTTGAACCCGGAATTCGTCCTTCTCCCGACCCGGATCGAAGCGAATTTCGGATTCGCCCCCGCAACCGCGTCAACGGGTGCCAGCCGCCGTGGCGCATGAGGCTTCGCGTGGCGACGACGAGCTTCTGGCGCGCGTCGCCGCGGGCAGCCAGGCCGCTTTGTCCCAGCTCATGGCCCGCCATGGCCGGGGCTTGCGGACCTTCGCCGCGCGCTATCTCGGCCACGCCGCCGATGCCGAGGACGTGGTGCAGGAGGTGTTCGTGACCGTCTGGAAACAGGCCGCGCGCTTCGACCCCAAGCGGGGGCGCGCCTCGACCTGGCTGTACAGGATCACCGCCAACCGCTGCATCGACCAGCGCCGGCGGCGCGCGCTGCGCAACTTCATGGGCCTCGACGACGTTCCCGGCGAACTCGCCGCTCCGGATGTGGGCGCCGAGGCGACGATGGCGGCGCGTCAGGAACTCGCCATCGTGCGCGGCGGGCTTTCCCGCCTGCCGGAGCGTCAGCGCATGGCGCTGCTGCTCAGGGCCGTCGGAGACCTTGACATCGCGGCAATAGCCGAGGTGATGGGCACGAGCGCCGGCTCGGCCGAGCAGTTGCTGGTGCGCGGGCGCCGCGCGCTGAGGGATCATTTGGCAGTTGCGGCCGCGGGCCGCGAAAGGGACTCCTCATGACACGCGAGGAATTCGAGAGCAACCGGCGCCGTTTCGGCGAGCATGTCGGCGACTGGCCGGCGCCCTACCGGCAGGAGGCGCTGGAGTTCCTGGGGCTTTCCGGGGACGCCGATCCCGGCGATGCGCCGGACCGCGCGCTCGAGCGCCTGGTGCGCGAGGCGGCGCTGCCCGACGGCGACGACTACGGCGACGACGCGGCGCTGGCGCGCAAGGTGTTCGCGCGCATCGACGCCGATCGCGCGCGCCCGTCCTTGCTGCCGCGCTTCCTCTTCGCGCCGGCCGGCCTTTCGGCCTGCGCGGCCGCCATCCTCGTCGCGGCCATGCTGGCCGGCTACCAGTTTGCCCGGTCGCAGGACGATGCGCAGGATGCCGAACTGCTGGCGCTGGCCTCGGGCGCGAGGCTGACCGACGGCGGCGGGCCGGGCATCGCGGCCGATCCGGGCGAGGGGGATTCGCTATGAGCAAGCGCAGCTGGACCTGGACGGCCATCCTGGTGGTGCTGGCGCTGTCGCTTGCCCTCAATTTCTTCTTCGTCGGCTATGCCGCCCATGGCCTGCGCCAGGCCGTGGCGGCGCGCGGCCTGATCTCGGAGGTCGTCGGCGCCTATTCTCCGGAAGTGCGCAAGGAGTTCCGCTCGGTGATGCGCGACAACCGCGCCCGTACCTTCGCGGCGCTGCGCGACCTGCGCGCGGCGCGCGCCGACCTGGCGGCGGCCGAGAAGGCCGAGCCTTTCGACGAGGCGGCGGTGAGGCAGGCGATGGCCGCGGTGCGCGCGGCCACCACCAACCTGCAGTCGACGGTGCAGGATTACCTGCTGACGGCGATGAAGAACGTCCATGCCAAGCCCGCCGCGGGAGGATGAGCCATCGCCCCAATCATGGCGCAATTGCCGTGACCTGTTCCTGTGTCGGAACCTTGATGGCCAACCAATGCGGCACGACAGGCTTGTCCTGATACTCCTCTGGCGCGAACTCGTGGCCGGCCTGCGGGCGACGCGACGCCGCGATCTCGCCTGGATCGGGATCGGCGGTGGCGCGCTGCTGGCCTACGCGGTCGCCGATATCGTGCTTGCCCTGCACGCCGTGGCGGCAAGGCCGCGCCACGACCAGCTTCCGTGGACCCTCGGCCTGGCGCTCGCCTTGGCGGTGCTCGGAGCGGCCGCCGGCAACGCGGTGTGCGGGCTCTGCCTTCGACGCGCCTTCGCGCCCTTCCTCAAGGCGCTGCCGCTAGCGCCGGCACGGCGCCGCCGCCTGGCCGGCGAGGCGACCCTGGCGATCTTTGCGCCGCTCGCCGTTCTGGTCGCCATTTCGGCCGGCTTCGCCTGCGCCGTCATCGGAAAGCCGTTGCCGCCGGCCTGGGGCCTGGGCGCGGCGATCCTGTTTGCCTTGGGCTTCGGCGCCGCCGCCCGGTGGCGTCTGCGACGGCCGCGTCCTCTCCTCGACGAGGCGCAAAGCGAGGCGGCGCCGATCGGACGGCCCTGGCTGCGCCGCCTCGACCGCGCCCGGCCGCGCTGGCTTTCGAGCTGGGCCTGGAAACTGCCGGGCGGCCATGTGCGGCCGTCATGGAAGCTGGCCGCCGCCTGCCTGCCGCTTGCGGCCGCCGCCATCCTTGGCGCGTGGGCCAGCCTGGCCGGCCGCACGGCCGGGCCGGCGGCGGTCGCGGGCCTGGCGGGCGGCATCCTCGTCTTCATGCTCAGCCTGCGCTGCCAGCCGCTCGGCTCGCCGGTGCTGCGCACGGCGCCCATCGGCTTTACCCGCGTGTGGCTGCGGCTGGCGCGGCTGCCGCTGCAATTGTCGCTCGCCTTCTTCCTGCTGCCGGCGGGCGCGGCGCTCGCGGCCGAGCCGTCGGCCTGGCCCGTGACGGTTGCGGGCGGGCTCTGGCTGCTGGTGCTCAACGGCGCCTATGCGGTGTTCGGCGCCTATTTCCTGAACGCGCCCTTCGTCGCCATGCTGAGCTTCGCCGGCGCGCTGGCCTATGCCGGCTACGAGACAACAGAATATGGCCGCACCGTGCTGATCGGCCTGGCGGCGCTGGTGTTCTTCCTGTGGCATCGCGCCCGACAGAGGTATCGCAATGGATGAAATCCTCGCCGTCAGCGGGCTCAGCGCCGGCTATCGTGGCCGCGCCGTGGTGCGCGGCATCGATCTTTCGCTCCGCCGGGGCGATATACTCGGCCTGCTCGGCGCCAACGGCTCGGGCAAGTCGACGCTCATCAGGGCGATCACCGGCCAGATCCCGTTGATCGGCGGCAGCGTGGCGATCGACGGCGTCGACCTCGCCGCCGCGCCGGAGCGCGCCAAGGCAGGCTTCGGCCTCGCCATCGAACCGCATGAATTGCCGGCCCCGCTTTCGGGACGCCAGTATGTCGAACTCGTCGCCTCGATCCGCGGCTGCGCGCCCCACGACTTGCCAGGCGTCGACTTGCCGGGCGGCGACCTCCTGGAGCGGCTGGAACTCGGGCGCTGGATCGACCGCCCGATCGCCGAATATTCGCTCGGCACGCGAGCCAAGCTCTCGATCGTCGCGGCACTTCTGGGCCAGCCGCCGCTTCTGATCTTCGACGAGACGCTGAACGGCCTCGACCCGGTCGCCGCCTGGGAGGTGAAACGCGTGATCGGCGCGCTCTGCGCGGGCGGACGCCACGCGGCAATCGTCTCGACCCATGTGGTGGAGGCCGTGCCGGCGCTCTGCAATCGCGCCGTCCTGATGGCCGACGGAAGCCCGAGCCGGAGCTGGGATGCGGCGCAGTTGGCCGAGGCGGGCAGGGTACCAGGCGCGTTCGAGGACAGCGTCATGCAAGCGCTGCGCATGCGGGCCGCGGCCTGATTTCAATCCAGCGAATATCGACCGGAAGTGCGCGACGGTTCTGCGCGACATGCATCAAGACAAGGGGTTAGGCGCGTTACCTGAATCCCTGCCTCAAGCCATTGGCAGCATGCGGCGCATGATCAGCGAGGCGTGGTCGCCGACGCCGTGCGCGGCCGGGCGCCGTTCGACCACCTCGAATCCGTGCTTGCGGTAGAAGGCGATCGCCCGGTCGTTGCCCTCGACCACCTCCAGCGCGATGCTTGGGATGCCGGCATGCGCGGCAAGCACGGCATGTAAGAGGTCGACCGCCAGGCCGCTGCCGAACGCCTGCGGCTCGATATGGAGCCGCTCCAGCATGACGTCGCCCTTGCCGTCCATAGCCGCCATCGCGTAGCCGGCGATCGAGCCGTCGGCGCGTTCGGCGACGAAGGACATCTTGTCCTCGTCCTCGAGTTCTTCCGCGAGCCTTTCCGGAGCATGCTTCTCGTCGGAAAGCCGGGCCACGGCCTCGCCGCCCATGATCGGCGCATAGGTCCGCCGCCAGGATTGGCCGAGCAGCCGCGACACGTCGGCAATGTCGTTCCTCGTCATCGCCCGGATGCGGGTCATGGTCATCGTCCTCGTTGGAGTTCCCAAGATAGGGCGAAGCGCGGTGCGGGGCCAACCCCCGGGGGGGCGCGGAAGGCGCGGATGTTGTCGGCGCCCGTGCCGGGTATTCGAACGGGTATCACGGGCGGCTGAGGAACGGCTCCCTGCGTGCCGGCGCTCGATAGCCCGCTGCCGAACCGATAGAGGCGGCAGCGGGCCATTGATGCGACGGGAGTGCTGTCCCGCCGAGCAGGAGACACTGCTCATCGCGATTTAGACTGGCTTCGCCGAGAAACGCGACTTACGGATTCGTAAGCTCTTTCACAACGATGGTCCCGGGCGAGCCCGGGGGCGCGACGCCGCGCCCGCTTGCCGGCCCGGGTGGATGCGCTCCTCTCAGGCCGCGCTCGGCGTCGCGAACTCTTCGCGATGGCGAAGCTTGCGGCCGAGGATCATCAACTGGCGGGCGGTCTTGTTGCGCAGGCGGCGCAGGCGCCATTCCAGGCCGGTCTCGGTGTTGATTCGCTTGGCATAGATGCTGGCGCGCATGGCCCGCGCGTCGGCGCCCACCTTGATCGGATCGTCGTAGAAAGCGCTGATCTTGTCGGCGGCCATGCCGGGCGTTTCGAACCACGCGGGGATATGCGTCGAGCTGAGGCAGTCGACGTCGGTGAGCACCCGGTTGATGCCGTCGCCTTGCGCCGGGCAGGTCGTGGCGAACGCATCGCCGATGAAGACGACGCCGTCGCGGCGATGGCCTTGCGTCGTCGTCAGGCTGACCTGCCTCACTTCGACCTCGCTGGCGAGGGCGAAGTTCCCGCACCGCGCGGCAATCTCCGGCATCAGCTCCAGCAGCATCCGTTGCGGGTTTTCGCGGAACGTCCGCACCCACGGATCGGCGACGGTCCGATAGAGGAACATGTTCGCCCGTATCCGCTCGCCGATGCGGAAGACGGTGAGATAGGCAACCCGGTCGGCGATCCGCTTTCCGTAATAGGCGATCGATGTAGGGCCGAAGTCCCGGGGCGAGATCGCCAGGTCGAACCCCATCGTCAGCGAATGCGCCTTGGATTCCTCGACGCGCTCGACGCCGATGGCGCGGCGCAGCGACTCGCTGTAGCCGGTGGCCACCACCAACAGGCGGGCATCGATGACGGAACCGTCGGCGAGCATCACGCGCTGCCGGTCCGGCCCGGTCGACACTTCGGCGACCTTGCCCACCGTCAGCGGCGCCTGCGGCGGCAGCGCCGCGCGCATGCCGTTGACCAGCGGCGCGTAGGAAAAGGCGTATTCCGAGGCCTGCTTGTGCTCGAACAACTGGCCGAAGCGGAAGATATCGATCTCGGTCATCGGGGTGACGAGAGACCTGAAGACCGAGCCGAGGCCGAGCTTCTCGAACAGCGCCATCTGCTCCGCGCGGGTCTTCTCGGCCCGGAACTCGTCATGGTGGACGCGATGCGGATCGACCAGCGCTATCTTGCGGCCCGCCTTGGCGAGCGTTATCGCCAGGACGGTCCCGGCCAGCCCGGCGCCGACGATCGCCACTTCGACCTCGGTCCGGCCGGGCGGCACGGCGGGTGTTTCGCGCTTTTCCGCAATGCTCATGTCTTGTCTCCACGGCCTGTGGGCATGGCGTCCCGCCGCTGGGGCTGCTTCCAGCGCGGCGCCATTGCCGAACCATCGATGAATTCCAGCCCGCCCGCTTCGTTGAGCGTGTGCAGCTTGCGGCCGGCCCAGCCGGCGCCGGGGTTGAGGATCGTCTCGACCACCTGCTCGAAGCCGGTGTCGTCGAGCCGGGTGACGCGCGCGATGCCGAGCGCGGCGCCATAGCTCCTGCGGCAGTCCTGCACCGGGCGCAGAAGCTGGCCGTTGCGGCTCACCATGCGGCCCGCCGGCCGCGCCGAGGCGATGTCGATAAGCACGGGGTTGTTCGGATGCGGCGTCCAGGGCCCACGGAAATCCGGCGCCGACCACAGATGGAGCTGGTCGGAGAAGGCGCCGCCGCCGTCGCGAACGGTGGCGAACATCCACCAGCGTCCGCCATGCTCGACGAGCGTGGCGTCGCTGGCAACGAGGTCGGAGACCAACGTCGCCTCCTTCACCCAGCCGCCCGGAAAGGCGGTGGCGCGGTAGAGGTCGACGCTGCGGTTGGCGCCGCTTTCCGGCACCATCCACATCTGACCGTCACGCTCGAACACGAAGGGATAGGAGAGGTGGTAGGGCAGTTCCAGTACCGGCTTCGGAGTGCCCGCCGGTCCATCCGGCCCGAAAGCCACGGCCGAGAGGATCGCCTTGCCGGTGCGGTGGATGTAGTCCTCGACGAACAAGGTCACCTGGCCGCGGTAGAGCACCGGGAACGGGTCGGCATAGAAGCGGCTGCCGTCGTCGGCCAGGTCGCGCCAGCCCGATTGCGGATGGGCGCGCAGGTCGTAAAGGTCCTTGCCCTTGGTCTCGCGCCAGCCGACCCGCCAGTGCGGGGCGTTGTAGCACAGGTGATAGATCTGCTGGACGATGCGCCGCGCCGTCGCCTTGGCCGCCCGCACGCCGAGCTTCGTGGTCGAAGGCATGGCCGGGAGCGATGTCTCGCACGACGGTTCGGGCAGAACGGGAAGCGGCGTACGCGCGGCACCCTCGACCGCGGCCACGATCATGCTGGCACTGCGCGCCAGCATGTCCTGGAAGGATGCCAGCGCAATGCCGTGATATTCGGTGCCGAGCCGTCCCTCGGCGACAACAGCGCCGTTCTGCTCCAGGCGGGCGAGCGGCGTGCGGCCAGCAAGGATCAGCGCCAGCAGCGCCTCCTCGCCGCAGACGCCGTCATAGGCGAGCCGCCAGACCCGCCTGCCTTGTGGCTCGATATCACCAACGAGGTCGATGGTGAGATCCGCCGGCATGGATGGTCTCGCATGGCCGGCCAGGGCAGAAAGTGGCACACGCCTGGCCGTCCCATCGGCGGGCAGGCGATGGATGAGTGTCTCAAGCTGGAACAGCGCTTCGGCGGCGCGCGGCACGCCACCCGCCGCCGGGCGGGCGTCGACGGAAAGTTCCATGCCGGGCAGCCGCGACAGGCGATCGGCCAGCGCGACATGGAAAGCGCGCACGCAATCGCCGTTCAGGCGCAGGTTCAGGCGCATTGCCGGCATCCGGGCGACTTGCATCCGGAGCTGGCAGGCAGGGCCGCCAGGTCAAATTCCCGCCGCATGAACGCGATGTCTCCAGTTTCAGGCTGCACTTAAATTCTACTGCGGCAGTGCAAACATCGTGCCAGCGCGGCATGAATTTATGAACATAATTAACAGTGTTTTAATCGTTGCCGGGAATAGCTAGGGCAACGCCGCATGTCTCGTCCTGCCGGCCGATGGAGCGTTGTCGGAGCGACCTTTGCAACCACCCCTGCTCATGGTGCCTCAGCAGAACGCTCCGGAGGCGGTCGCGCCGGCCCCGGCCTATCACGCGCACGCGCCAGCGCCGGCGACCGCCACGGTCGAGCTTGGCGATCTCGGCCGCATCCTTTTGCGCCGCCGCTTCATGATCCTCGCCACCGTCGTGCTGCTGACCGCCGCGACGCTCGTCTACAGCTTCCTGACGCCGGCGCTCTACTACTCGACGGCGCAGATCATCGTCGACCCCGAGGATCTCCAGGTCGTCACCAACGACGTCAACCCGAGCCGCATTTCGCCCGACGGCGGCATCACCCAGGTCGAGAGCCAGGTCAGCGTCGCGCAGTCGAACGGCGTCCTGCTGCGCGCGATCAAGGCCACCAACCTGACCGAGGATCCGGAATTCAACGGGCAGGGCGGTCTCGGCCGCTGGATGGGCATGCTCTTCGGCGACAGCGGCGGCGACAGGACGGCGACCACGCTGGATTCGCTGCGTCGCGTGCTCGCGGTGAAGCGCGACGACAAGGTGCTGGTGCTCAACATCATCATCACCGCCAGGAGCGCGCAGAAGGCGTCCGATCTCGCCAACGCCATCGCCAATGCCTACCTCGCCGACCAGGCCGACGCGCGCAGGGACAAGGCGGCCAAGGCCTCCGAGGCGATCACCGCGCGGCTCGACGAGCAGCGCAAGCGCGTCGAGCAGGCCGAGAACGCGGTCGAGGCCTACCGCTCGCAGCACAACATGGTGATGGCCCAGGGCAATCTGGTGAGCGACCAGGAACTGACCGGGCTCAATGCCGAGCTGACCGCCACGCAGGCGCGCACCCAACAATTGAAAGCGCAGGTTGATCAGTTGCGCCGGCAGGGCGGCGCGCCGGACGCGACCTCGGAAGCGACGCGCTCCTCGACGATTTCGAGCCTCAGGGCGCAGGAAGCGGCGCTGGTCGACCAGATCGCGCAGCTCGGCACCGGGCTCGGGCCGCGCCACCCATCGATGATCGCCGCCCAGCAGCAGCTGCGCGACCTGCGCGTGCTGATCCAGCGCGAGCTCGGCCGCATCGTCACGGCCGCGGAGACCGACTATGAGCGCTCCCTGGCCAACCAGCAGGCGCTGCAGTCCAAGGTGCAGGCGCTCAAGTCGAAATCGCTCGACAATGACCAGGCCTCGGTGCGCCTGCGCGAATTGCAGCGCGACCTCGAAGCGGTGCGTACCGTCTATGCCAACTACCTGCAGCGCGCCCAGGAAACGCGCGAGCAGACCAATGTCGACAGCACCAATGCCCGCATCATCTCCGACGCCATGCCGGCGCTGAAGAAGAGCTGGCCGCCGAAGGGGCTGCTCCTGTTCGGCGCCATCTTCGGCGGGCTGGCGCTGGGCGTCGGCATGGCGCTGATCGCCGAATATCTTTCGCCGACCGTGCTATCCGCCAACCAGATGCAATCGGCCATCGAGGCGCCGGTGCTGGGCGTGCTGCCGGGCAAGGCGCCGCGCCGCCGCTGGGGCCGCTCCGGCGCCGCCACCCAGAAGACCGACGCGGTGGCCGGGCTGGCGCTGCAGCGCATCGCCGCCGCCACCAGGCGCCCGCCCGACTGGCCGCTGGCGCCCTCGATCCTGGTGGCGTCGCCGCCCGAGGACAAGGCGCAGCGCTCCAGGGTCGCGTGGCAGCTCGCCAATGCGGCGGCGGCCAGGGGCCGCCGCGTTCTGTTCATCGACATCAATGCCGGCAAGGGCCAGAAGGACCCGCAGCCCGGCGTACTCGACGTGCTGCGCGGCGAATATCCGCTCGACGCGGTCAGCCGCTATGCGCCGGGCAGTTCCGTGGCGCTCATCGGCAGGGGCCGGCCGGCCGCGGTGTTCCAGGAAGCGCAGGCGCTCTATTTCGCCCATCGCATGCTGGCCGAGGCAAGCCACAGCTTCGAGCTCGTCGTCGTCGACGGCGGGGCGCTGGCGGACGACCTCAACGTGCTGCCGCTGGTCGCCATGGCCGACGAGATACTGCTCGTCGCCAGGCTGAACACGACGCCGATGCGCGACGTCGCCACGACCTCGGAAGCGGTCTCGGTCATGGGGCGGCTGCCGACCGGCGCCATGCTGGTCGACGAGGCGGCCTGACATGGCCTCGGTCCTGGCTGGTCCGGCCCGGCCTATCCCTGCTTCGGGCCATGGCATGGCCGGCCGGCGCGTCGTCCCGGTCGACGCGCTGACCAGGCTCGGCCTGACGGTCGCGGTGCTGCTTTTGTTTTCCGTGTCCGGCGGCATGCTGTGGCTGGTCGGCTATAATTACGACGGCCTGCAGGGCAGCGCGCTGAGCAAGATCCACCCGTCCACCTATCTCTTCGTGCTCGTCTTTGCCTGGCGTTCCTGCACCTTCGGCAATCCGGTCGGCTATGCGGTCCATGTCGCCAACAGGCGCCCGGCCACCGTGCTGATGGCGGTGATCGCGACGGTGCTTCTTTTCGTCGTCATCGCCAGGCAGCGCCCCGGCATGGCCGGCATGATCGACACTTACGTGGCGCCTGCGCTGCTCGTGCTTCTGCTGAGCGAGGATGATGACGAGAAGACCTTTGCCAGGCTGCAACTCGTCATCCATGTCGTCATGACGGCTAACGCGCTGCTGGCGCTCTTCGAGTTCGGCACCAAGCATCTGGTGTTTCCCTACAGGTTCGACGGCGCCGTGTTCGTCAACGACACGCGCTCCACGGCGCTGCAGGGGCACCCGCTCTCCAACGCCACCGTCACCTCGATCTACGTGCTGTCTCTGCTTTCCGGGTCGCGCTCCCTGTCGACGCCGGTCAGGCTCGGTCTCGTCGGCCTGCAGTTCTGCGCCCTTGTCGCCTTCGGCGGCCGCTCGGGCATGGTGCTGACGATCGTGCTCGGCGGCGCCTATGTGCTGATCCGCGGCCTGGCGCAGCTGAGGACCGGACGCGTCAACCTTCTGGGCGCGGCCCTGGTCATCATGCTCGCCGCGCTGCTGCCGCTCGCCGTCGCGCTCGCCGGCTATTACGGCTTCTTCGACGCGCTGCTCGAGCGCTTCGTCTCCGACAGCGGCAGCGCCAATGCCCGCGTCGAGATGTTCGATCTCTTCAGGCATCTGGAATTGCGCGACCTGATCGTCGGGCCAGACGTCGACCTGCTCGAAAGCATGCGCCGCATCACCGGCCTGGAACAGGGCATCGAGAACCCGATCCTGCGCATGACGCTCTACCAGGGCGCCTTCTTCACGCTTCTGATCTTCTTCGGCTTCGCCCTGTTCATGCACGAGGTCGCGCGCCGCTGCCATCCGGGCATATGGCTGCCGATGCTTGGCTGGCTCATCCTGCTCAACACCTCCGAAAGCATCGCGTCGAAGACGACGCTGATGACCAAATTCGTGGTCATGGCGCTGGTGCTGTACAGGCCGGCGAGGGGGATGGTGGGACCGGCATTCGGCGATGGGAGGAGGCGACGCCTTATGCGGTCGTCATTCTAGGGTCTGCGGGCGTCGCTTCGCTCCTTGCTCCGCCCTAGAATGACGACCGCGTTGTTTGCCCACAGGGTTGAACCCAACCCGGTCGCCTCATGCCTCCGCGTCCCAATCAAAACCAGCGCACCGCGACCAGGTTAATCGCGATCACCGACAGCCAGATGGCGATCTCGCAAGAATGCAACGGCTTCCCGCCCGCCAGCTCTCCCATCAAACCAAAGCCTTGGCGTGGTTTGGTGATTCAAAAAATCAAGTTGGCGGCATCGTCAGCCCGAGCGCCTCGACCATGGCCGGGTCGAGCGCGCGGGTTGTATCGTCCATCATGCCCATGCCGTCGAACAGGTCCCAGAACGCCCAGGGAAAGCCGGCGGCTTCGGCGCTCTGCCGCACATCGGCGATGTAGCGGGCGCGG
>RXJA01000232.1 GCA_003963455.1 Hyphomicrobiales bacterium | reverse complement strand
GCAGGCACGCCATAGCCGTGTTCGGCGGCATGGTCGAGCAATTGTCTCAGTGTGATGCGAGCCAACGAATAGTCTCCCGTATCTGTTGCAGGCGCAATTTACCAACGTCAGGCCGTGGCCTGACCTGCTTGCTTCTGGCCGGATTTCCGACGGACCGCAACCCACTCAAGTCGCGGTCCTGAAATCCAAATCGGTTTAGTTCCGATGCGCCGCTCGCGAAGCGGTTCAGGCCGCTATTCTGGCACGCGCGGCGAGGATCTCGACGCAGGCTTTCGCCGCCTCCTTGCCCTTCACCTTGAAATGCTCGTGGAAGAAGCGGTTATGCTCGGCGCTCTCATGGTAGTTGTGCGGCGTGAGCACCGCCGACAGCACCGGCACGCCGGTCGCGAGCTGCACATTCATCATGCCGTCGATGACGGCGCTTGCCACGAAGTCGTGCCGGTAGATGCCGCCATTGACGACGAAGGCGGTGCCGAGGATCGCGGCGTAGCGCCCGGTCTCGGCGAGCGTCTTGGCGTGCAGCGGGATCTCGTAGGCTCCCGGCACGTCGAAGATCTCGACGGCAAAGCCGCCAAGCGCGGCAAGCTCCGCCTCGAACGCCGCCACGCACTGGTCGACGATGTCGGCATGCCAGCGCGCGCGGATGACGGCGATGCGGCGAGTTTCATAGTCTTTCGGGGAATGCTGATTCATGGGTCCTTCCTTCCGTTTCGAACCAGAATCAGGACGCACGACGCAAAAATCCGGCCCGCATGCGCGGACCGTTTCCTGCGTACGTTCTCTTCCATCCGGACTGTAACCGTCGGCCCCGGAATCGCACCGGATCTGCTGACCCTCCTGCAGCCAGGAGGCGCTCGCGGGCTTGGGTCGAAACCCTTACCGCCGGTGGGGACTTTCACCCCGCCCTGAGAACATTAACGGCGGAAGGTATGGAGGGGGAGGCAGGCGCTGTCAATTGGCGATTGGCCGATCTCCCCCCTGTGGGGGAGATGCCCGGCAGGGCAGAGGGGGGCGCGAAGGATCGCGGCGTCTCAGGATCAAGGTTCCTCGCCCCACCAATGTGGGGAGAGGTGGCTCGGCTAAGCCGAGACGGAGAGGGGAGCGCCCTACGAACGCCCCTCTCCGTCAGCTTCGCGGACACCTCTCCCCCGCTTTGCGGGGCGAGGAACCCAAGCATTTCTACTTCGGCGGGACAGCACTCCCTTTGTCCTGCCGGCCATCTCCCCGCAAGGCGAGATTGGTTAACCTCGCTCCGGAAACATCGCCTTCAGCCCCTCGCGCGAGGCCTTGGCCACGCCGCGCTCGGTGATCAAACCTGTCACCAATCTCGCCGGCGTCACGTCGAAGGCCGGGTTCGCCGCCGGCGTCGCGTCCGGCGACACGCGCACCTGAGCGATCTTGCCGTCCGCCGTCTTGCCCCACACAAGCGAAACCTCGTCGCCCGAACGCTCCTCGATCGGGATTTCGGCAAGCCCGTCGGCCACCGTCCAGTCGATAGTCGGCGACGGCAGCGCGACATAGAACGGCACGTCGTTGTCGGCGGCTGCGAGCGCCTTGAGATAGGTGCCGATCTTGTTGCAAACGTCGCCATTGGCCGTGGTGCGGTCGGTTCCGACGATGACCATGTCGATGTCGCCATGCTGCATCAGATGGCCGCCCGCATTGTCGACGATCAGCGTGTGCGGCACGCCGTGTCCGGCCATCTCCCAGGCCGTCAGTTGGGCGCCCTGGTTGCGCGGCCTGGTCTCGTCGACATAGACATGGACCGGAATGCCGGCCTCCGTCGCCAGGTAGATCGGCGCCGTGGCGGTGCCGTAGTCGACGGTCGCCAGCCAACCGGCATTGCAGTGGGTGAGGATGTTGACGCTCTCGCCCGGTTTCTTGCGCGCCGCGATCTCCTTGATGATCGCAAGCCCGTTCTCGCCGATGGCGCGGTTCAGCCCGACATCCTCGTCGGCGATCTCGGCGGCGCGCCGGTAGGCGGCTTCCGCGCGCTCGCCCGGAGCGAGCGGTTTCAGGAAACGCCGCATCTCGTCCAGCGCCCAGCGCAGGTTGATCGCCGTCGGCCGCGTCCTATGAAGCGTCTCCCATACCGTATCGAGCGCTTCGTCCGACGGATCGTCCTTCATCTGGATGGCGACGCCATAAGCGGCTGTGACGCCGATCAGCGGTGCGCCGCGCACCCACATGTCGCGGATCGCCGTGGCGATGCCTGCGACCGTTCCGATCTTTTCGATGCGGAACTCATGCGGCAGCCAGCGCTGGTCGATGATCTCGACCGACCGCTCGTCGTCGCTGAGCCAGATGGTGCGGTAATGGCGTTCGCCGACGTTCAAAGGCTCTTCTCCTTTTCGATCAGCGCGGCGAGATTGTTGACCTCGTCGATGCTGTGGATCCGGCGCCGGTTGACGGCGATGTGGCGGCCGAAGCGCAAAGCCTTGGCCTCACATCTGGCGCGCAGGTCTTGATCGGCAATGGTCTCGAAATCGGCATTGTGGGCCAGCCCAAGGATGCGCCGGTGCACCTCGATGCCGGCGAAGCCGAGCAGGTCGGTCCATATGCCGGAAAGCATGTGGTCGAGCGCCTGTTCGGAACCGAGCCGGTCGCCCTGATCCTCGAACAGGCTCTTCTGGTAGAGCATGCCGGTACGCTCGGTCCGCCACAGATGCGCGAACTCGGCGCGGAAGACGGCCCAGGTCTCGGCGGTGACACCGAGCAGATAGGCGCGCATCGAGTCCCGGCCGCCTTGCTCTTCATGGCCGCGCTGCGAGAAGAAGGCCATCCAGAAATTGGCGAGCAGCATGCCGACATCGAAGGCGATCGGGCCGTAGAAGGCGAATTCCGGGTCGATCATCCGGGTCTGCGTATCCGTCACCATGATCGAGCCGGAATGCAGGTCGCCATGCAACAGCGTCTCGGCATTGGCGGCGAAGAGATGCTTCAGCCGCTGCGCCTCGACCTTGAGATCGCGGTCGGCGCGCAGTTCGGCCACCAGGCCGTCGAGTTGCGGGCTGGTGTGCCGGTTCATCCTGGCGTCGAAATAGGGGTCCGAAAACACCAGGTTCTCGGTGATGTCGCAGAGCTCGACATTGTCCGCGAACAGCGCCAGGTCTGCCTTGCGCTCTTTCGTCACCATCGACAGGTCCGAGCCGCGGAACAGCGTGCGGGCCATGAACAGGCCGATGTCGCGCGCGATGTTCGGCAGTTCGCGGCCGTCGATCAGCGCGCGCCGAAGGATAACGTGCGGCGGCGCCAGATACTCCATGACGATCAGCGCTTGGCCCTCGTCGAAATGATAGATCGCCGGCACCGAACCGGGCGCGCGGCGCTCTTGCCGGGTCAGCGCATGATATTCGAAGAAGGAGCGTTTGAGCGGCAGCGGCCAACTGTCGCCGACCAGCCGCACATAGGGCAGCGCCTGTTTCACCACCGCCGCGCCCTTGTCGCCCTCGACGATGAAGACGAGGTTGAGATTGCCGTCGCCGACCTCGCGCACCTTCCAGCGGCCGGCGTCCTTTCCGATCCGCTCGGTCAGCGCCCCGGTCTCCCCAAGGCGCTTCGGCAACGTCTCCACCGACAATGCTTCGAACTTCCCGGTCATTCTCTCCCCTCCTGCGCGTGGTGTCCGACGATAACGGAGCCACGGCGGCGGGGCCAAGCTAGGAAGCGCTCTGGCAAATGTCAATCGTGTTGACAATTGCCGAGAGAGCCCATAGCGTCACGGACCAGGGAGGAAGGAATGGGCTCGGATGCCGTGTTCCGTGTGGAGGGCCTGAGGAAATCCTTCGGCCAGAACGAGGTGCTTGGCGGCATCTCGCTCGAGCTCTTTGCGGGCGAAGTCACCGTGCTGATGGGCGCCAACGGCGCCGGCAAATCCACCCTGGTCAAGATCGTCAGCGGGGTCTACTCGCGCGGCGCAGGCTCAATGCAGCTTGCAGGCCAGGCCTTCGATCCTCAAAGCCCCGCCGAGGCGATCCGCGCCGGCGTCGTCACCGTGCATCAGAACATCAATGACGGCGTGGTGGCCGATCTCGACGTCGCCACCAATCTCACGTTCGACCGGCTGAGCGGCAAAGGCGCGTCGTTGCTGTTCAAGCCGCGCGATGTCCGCGCCGAGGCGAGAGCCGTCGCCGACCGCATGGGGCTTGCCATCGACCTCAAGGCGCGCGTCAGCGACCTGTCGCTGGCGGATCGGCAGATGGTCGCTATCGCCCGCGCCATGGCGCACCAGCCCAAGGTCTTGATCCTCGATGAGCCGACCTCTTCGCTGTCGAGCGCCGAAGCCGACCGGCTGTTCTCGCTGATCGACCGGCTGCGCGGGCAGGGCGTCGCCATCCTCTACATCTCGCATCGCATGTCCGACATCAGGCGGCTCGCCGATCGGATCATGTCGATGCGCGACGGCGTCATCTCAGGCGTATTCGACAGGAAGCCGCTCGACTATGAGGGCGCCGTCAACGCCATGCTCGGCCGCAAGATCCATCTCGACCGGGTGGTGGCGAGAAGCTCGGCCCGCGCGGTCTTCACCGCCGAAGGGTTGCGGATAGCGCAAGGGTCGAGACCCATCTCGATGACGCTCGGCGCCGGCGAGGTGGTGGCGATCACCGGCCTGGTCGGGGTCGGCAAGACGGCCTTGGCGGAAACGCTGTTCGGCGTGCGCAGGCCGCTTGCCGGCACCATGCATATGGACGGCAGGCCCTATGCGCCGCGCTCGGCGCGCGCGGCGATCGCCGCCGGCGTCTTTCTGGTCGCCAAGGACCGCGCGCAGAGCGGCATCGTCGGCGGCTTCAACATCGAGCGCAACATCAGCCTGCCGTTCCTCAAACGCATGTCCGGCCTCGGCGTCATGAACAAGCGCGCCGAGCGCGCCGTCGCGCGCCGCCAGATCGAAGAACTGGGCATCGTCTGCCGCTCGGAGAAAGACGACCTGTCGGCGCTTTCCGGCGGCAACCAGCAGAAGGTGATGGTGGCGCGCTGGATGTCGCAGGCCTCGCGGCTGTTCATCCTCGACGAGCCGTTCCAGGGCGTCGACATTTCGGCGCGACGCGACATTGCGGCCAAGCTGAGAGCCAGCGCCGACGGGCGCGCGACGCTGATCTTCGTCACCGAGATCGACGAGGCCCTGGAGACCGCCGACCGCATCCTGGTGATGTCGGAACATACGATCGTCGGCGAGCATCGCAACGCCGATATCGACCTCGACCGGCTGCTGGCGGAAGTGGCAGGCGGGCCGCTTCACAGCGCGGCGTGAGGGTCGAGAAATTGCAGGGAGTGGACTGGGAATGCGTTTGAGTTTGAATGCCGCGCGGCGGGGCGCTGAATGATGCGCGACTACGCCATCCGCTACGGCTTCATCGTCCTGCTGGTCGGGTTGATCGCCTATTTCGCGATCGCCGCCGACGGTTTCGCCTCGCCGCAAAGCGCCGTCTTCATCTTCCAGTCCGTGGCCATCACCGGCGTGCTGGCGCTCGGCGTCACCGCCACGCTGGTCGTCGGCGGCTTCGACCTCTCGATCGGCTCGGTCGCCACCAGCGCCATGATGGCGGCCTCCTACGCCATGGTCGTGCTGGAGCAGAACGCGATCGTCGCCGTCATCGCCTGCCTGGTCATCGGCGTCATTGTCGGCCTGATCAATGGCTGGCTGATCGTCTATATGCGCGTGCCCGATCTTCTGGCGACGCTCGGCATGATGTTCCTGCTGCTCGGCCTGCAGCGCATCCCGACCGAAGGGCGCTCGATCGCGACCGGCATGACCATGCCCGACGGCTCGGTCGCCAACGGCAAGTTCTCGGAAGCCTTCCTGGCGCTCGGGCGCCACCGCATCGACTTCTTCATCCCGAACCTGATCCCGGTCTCGGTGGTGGTGCTTGTGGTGCTCGCGGTGCTGATCTGGTTCTTCCTCGAATACACCCGCTTCGGCCGCATGATGTATGCCGTCGGCAGCAACGAGAGGGCGGCCGAGCTCGCCGGCGCGCCTGTCAAGGCATACAAAATCTGGGCCTATGTCATTTCGGGAGTTTTTGCCTCGATCGGCGGGATTTTGCTCGCCGCCCGGCTTGGACGCGGCGACATTGCCTCGGGTAATAATCTGTTGCTCGACGCAGTGGCGGCGGCGCTCATCGGCTACGCGGTGCTCGGCGCTGCCAAGCCCAACGCCTTCGGCACGGCCGTCGGCGCGGTGTTCGTCGGCGTCCTGCTGCAAGGCCTGACGATGATGAACGCTCCCTACTACACGCAGGATTTCGTCAAGGGCGCGGTGCTCGTCTTCGCCCTTGTCTTCACCTTCGCCCTTTCCGGCAGGGGCAAGAGATAGTTTCGACCGGGGCATTGAGACAAAACGGAGGAAAACGAAGTGAGCATCACAAGAAGACTTTTGGGGAAGGCCGCACTCGGCATCGCCGGCGCGGCGCTGCTGATGCAGGGCACGGCATTGGCGGCGGATCGCCCGGCGCCGTTCGACAAGCCCGGCGTCAAGATCGCGCTGGTGCGCTACCTTTCGACCGGTGACTTCTTCCAGGCCTATCTCTCGGGCGTCGAGGCGCAGGCCAAGGCGCTTGGCGTCGACCTGCGCGTGCTGGACAGCCGCCAGGATGCCGCGCTCCAGGCCGACATGGTCGACCAGGCGATCGCGCTCGGCGTGCAGGGCATCATCATCCAGCACGGCCTGACGGAATCGATGAAGGACGCCGCCCAGCGCGCTGTCGACGCAGGCATCAAGGTCGTCGCCTTCGACGTCAATGTCGAGAACCCGAAGATCCCGCAGATCGAGCAGTCTGACAAGGATCTTGCCAAGCTCGCGCTCGAGCAGGCGGTCAAGGACAATGGCGAGAGCTGGAAGGCCGGCTATGTCTATGTCGCCGGCATCGCCCCGCTCGACCGCCGCAACGAGACCTGGGTGGACGTGAAGAAGAAATATTCGGGCATCAGCGAGGTCGCGCAGTTCGGCACGCTCGACAACCCGATCGCCAATTCCGTCGCCAACCAGGCGCGCTCGGTGCTGCAGGCGCATCCCGACATCAAGGTGATGTTCGCGCCCTATGACGAGTTCGCCAAGGGCGTGAAGATCGCCGTCGACGAGGCCGGCCTGAACAAGGGCATCAAGATCTATTCGGCCGACATCTCGACCTCGGACATCGCCGCGATGCGCGAGCCGGACAGCGCCTGGGCCGCCACCGCCGCCACCAACCCGGCCGTCGTCGGCCAGGTCTCGGTGCGCGCCCTGGCGCAGCTTCTCGCTGGCGAGGATCCGGGCCACAACGTCATCGTGCCGCCGACGCTGATCACCCAGAAGGAGCTTCTCGACAAGGACATCAAGAACATGGAAGACCTGTCGGCCAAGCTGCCGCAGTTCGCCCACGCCGATGTCGCGATGCCCGCCTGGATGCCGAATCCGAACGCCAAGTAAGGTCCAGGCAGTCGCAAATGAAGAGAGCGGTCCAACGGGCCGCTCTCTGTCTTTTCCGGGGGACCGTTGCGGCCTCATCGCTGCCAGAACGGCAGTTTGGCGATCTCCGTCTCGACCTCTTCCCTCGTCAGTCCGATGTCGTCGATCAGATGCGGGTTGTCCGTCACGATCCGCTTGAGCTCGAAACGGAAATGGGCCTGCTTCCGGCGCTCGGCAATAAGGTTGCGCAGGGCCGCCAGGCTATAGCGCCGGCTGCCTTTGATCTCGGCTGGCCGCGCCGCAAGCGATGCGCAAGGCGCAAGAATATCGTTCATGGCAACCTCCATGCAGTAGAGGGGTTGGAAACCCGTGACCTGATTGAGATTGCAGTGTGCCGCAGGCGGCCGGCGGCGTAATTAAGCTCTCCCAAATAGTTCTCAAAACTTCCAAATCGGCTATAGATCGCCGCATGCAGGGATCGCGCTTTGCTTTTGGACCGTTCGTATTTGATCCAGGCGCGGGAACGCTGCTGCGGGGCGATGTTCCCGTCGCCGCCGGCCATCGCGGGCTGAAGCTGCTCGAGGCCCTCGTCGCGCGCCCGGGTGAAATTCTGGCCAAGGCTGAATTGATGGACGCGGCGTGGCCGGGCACGGCCGTCGAGGAAGGCAATCTTACCGTCCAGATCGCGCAGCTCAGGAAGCTGCTCGGGCCGGCGAACGGCGGTGGCGAGTGGATCGCGACGGTGCCGCGCGTCGGCTATCGCTTCACCGGTACCGTCGAACGGCCAGATGCCACGCGCAAACCCTTGCCGCTGCCCGACAAGCCGTCGATCGCCGTTCTGCCCTTCGTCAATCTGAGCAACGATCCCGAGCAGGACTCTTTCGCCGACGGCCTGACCGAGGACCTGATCACCGATCTTTCCCGGATCCCGGGCCTGTTCGTCATCGCCCGCAACTCGGTGTTTGCCTATAAGGGCAAGGCCATGGACGTGCGCGCGATCGCAGGCGAACTTGGCGTGCGTTATCTGCTGGAGGGCAGCGCCAGACGCGCCGCGGGACGCGTGCGCATCAACGCCCAGCTGATCGACGCGCTGAGCGGCGAGCATCTGTGGGCGGAGCGATTCGATCGCGGCCTGGAAGACATTTTCGCCGTTCAGGATGAGGCGACCGCCAAGATCGTCGAGGCGCTGCTCGGGCGGCTGCGTGCGCCGCCCGAGCGCAACCGGCCGAGGAACCTCGAAGCCTATGATCTCGTCGTGCGGGCGCGCAAAATGTTCGACGAGTCGCCGCAGATGGCGCGCGAAGCGCATCTGATGCTGACGCGCGCGATCTCGCTCGATCCCGACTACGCCGAGGCCTATCGCTGGCTTGCCATGAACCACTGGATGGGATGGGTGCATTGGGGCGAGCCGTTCGAGTCTGCCCGCGGCACATCCCTGGAACTGGCGCATAAGGCCGTGGCGATAGATCCCAACGATGCCGGTTGCCGCTGGGTTCTGGCGAACCTTCTTGCCTATGAACGCGATTTCGAGCGGTCCGAGGCGGAATTCGCCAAGGCGATCGAGCTCGATCCGAACGAAGCCGATATATGGGCGACCTTGTCCGACATCGAGGTGCTGGCCGGGCAGGTGGACTTGAGTCTCGAACACATCCGCAAGGCGTTCCGGCTCAATCCGTTTCCGCCGAGCTGGTACTACCTGACGCTCGGCCAGGCGCAGTATGCGGCCCACGACTACGAAGCGGCTGTCGGGACGCTGCGTCGCGACGAGACCTATCGCACCAGCTCACGCCGCTTCCTGGCGGCAGCGCTTGCTCAACTTGGCCGCCTCGACGAGGCGCGCACGGAAGTTGCGCTGTTCCTCGTCGGCAATCCGCATTTCTCCACGCAGCGCTGGGTCGACACCGAGCCCTTCCGCGACGAGGCGACACTCCGGCATTTCGTCGACGGCTTCCGCAAGGCCGGCCTGCCGGAGTGAAGCCGGCACGATCTCAGCGGCCGGCGCGCGCCAGCCCATGCGCCACCAGCCGGTCGATGACCTCCGGATAGCTGATGCCGCTCGCCGCCATTGCCTTGGCGTACATGCTGATGTTGGTGAAGCCTGGAATGGTGTTGAGCTCGTTGATCAGGAAACTCATGTCCGGCTTCAGGAAGAAGTCGACGCGGGCCATGCCGTCGCAGCCGAGCGCCCGGAACGCCCTGGCGGCCATATCGCTCATGGCCTCCTCGACCGCCGGCGGCAGCTCGGCCGGCACGATCAAGGCAGCGCCATTCTCGTCGACGTATTTGGCGTTGTAGTTGTAGAAGCCGTGGCTCTCCGCAGGCACGATCTCGCCTGGACGCGAGACGAAGAGCTCGCCCGCGGGGCTCTCCAGCACACTGTACTCGATCTCGCGGCCGCGAATGAATTCCTCCGCCAGCAGCTTGCGGTCGTGCTGGAAGGCTTCCGCCAGCGCGCGATCGAATTCCTGGCTGCCATTGACCTTCGCGACGCCGACCGACGAGCCCTGCCGCGCCGGCTTGATGAACAGCGGCAGGCCGACTTGTTCTTCCAATTCGGCAAGCGAAGGCGCGGCGCCTTCATTGATAGTCACCGAGCGCGCGACCGGTACCCCCGCGGCCTTCAGCAGCCGCTTGGCAATGTCCTTGTCGAGCGCCGTGGCGGAACCGAGGATGCCGCAGCCGGCAAGCGGCACGCGCGCCACCTCGGCCAGGCCCTGCACCGCGCCGTCCTCGCCATGCAGGCCATGCAGCACCGGAAACAGGATATCAATGGCCGGGAGGTCGTGAGGTGCGCCGCCGGCGGGGATCGCCAGCATCCGTCCATGCCCGCCAGGCAAAAGGCAGAGCTGCGTGCCGGCCGATGGTGTCGCCAGCGCGTTGTCCTCGAATTGGCTCAGCAGCCACAGTCCTTCGCGCGTGACGAAGATCGGAACGGCATCGTATTTCGCCGTGTCCAGCGCGGCCATGACATTGGTCGCAGAGAGCAGCGACACGTCATGCTCGGCGGAGCGCCCGCCGAAGAGCACACCAATCCGAAGTTTTTTCGCGGGCATCGAACCACTCCACCAATGATCAGGGTTGGAGCTCGCAAGCGAAACACCGGACATCCCCTTCAACCGCAGTAAGCGGAGGATTGGAGTGGGACTTTGACCGGTTGCAGCAGTTTTTCAGCAGAAGCGCGAAAAGCGCTCCGTTCTGAGAGGCGTCAACGCTAGGAGAGCGGTTCGTCGTTTCACGAAAACGACGAACCCCTGCAATGGTACTCGTCAGCGCAGCGCCGCCGCGATGTTGCCGCCGTCCACGGTCGTCACGTCCGCCGTGGTGCGTTCAGCCAGCGCCTGGTGCAGGAAGGCTTGCGCCACGTCGTCGGCCGTCACTTCCTGCCCGAGCAGATTGCCGGACATGTATTCCTTCTCCGACACGCCGCGCGCGCCGGAACGGCTGGCAATCATGGCGTCGGTCAGGAGGCCGGAGCGGATGCGGTCTGCGTTGACCGCATTGGAGCGGATGCCATGGGCGCCGTAGTCCAGGGCGTACTGGCGCGACAGGAACAATGTCGCCGCCTTCGGGATGCCGTATGCGCCGAATTTCGGCCCGGGATTGATGGCCTGCTTCGAGGTGTTGAACAAAAGCACGCCGCCCGTGCCCTGTTCCAGCATGATGCGCACCGCATTCTGAGCCGCCGACTGGTGCGCGAAGAAGTTGAGCTCGAAGCTCTTGCGCAGCGTGGCGTCGTCGAGCTCGCCGATGCGGCCTTCCCAGGCCGCCCCCGCATTCGAGACCAGGATATCGACGCCGCCATAGACGGCGACCGCCCTGTCGAAGGCGGCGCGCATTTCGGCAGGCTTGGTGATGTCGGCGCCGACGCCGATCGAATTGTTGCCGGCCGCCTTCGCCGCTTCCGCGGCCTTGGTGGGGTCGAGATCGACGATCACCGCATGCGCGCCGTTGGCCGCCAACAGTTTCGCCGTCGCGGCGCCGATGGCGCCGGCGCCGCCGGTGATCAGCACGACCTGGCCGGTCAGCGGCTTCGGCTTGTTCGAAGCAAGCTTGGCCTGCTCCAGCGACCAGTATTCGAGCGGGAAGAGGTCGGCCTTGGAGAGCGGATGGAAATTGCCGACCGCTTCGGCGCCGCGCACCGCTTCGATCCACATCTCGCCGACATCCGAGGCGATTTTCGCGTCCTTCAGCGTGCGGCCATGGCCGAACATGCCGAGGCCCGGCACCAGCGTCAGGCGCGGCATCGGGTCGAGCATGGTGCGCTTGACGTCGTCAAGCGCGTCATTGGTCTCGAAATAGGCGGTGTAGTCCTTGACGAAGGCATCGACATGGCTGCGGACCAAGGCCTTGTAGTCGCCGAGCTTGTCGGCATCCGGCGCGGGCACCGCCATCGGTCCGGTCTTGATGCGGATCGAAAGGTCGGGAGTCGAGACGCCGCGGCCGGCATAGTCGGCGATCTTCGCCGAATTGATGAAATCGACAATCGCGTCCGAGGTGCGGAAGTCGCTGATCATCCGGTCGAAGCGGCCTTCGCCGCGCGCCACGGCGACGGCGCCGCGCAGCATCGGCGCGATGTCGCCGGGCTTCGCAAGTTTCGCGGGAAGCGCCGCCTTGGCCGCCTGGGGTTTGCCGTTTCTCGCGACATACTCCTCGGCGACATTCACGTAGTGGATCATGCGGTCATAGGCTTGCCTTGCGTCGTCGCCGAAGGTGAAGATGCCGTGCTTGTCGAGGATCAGACCCTCGACGCTGGGGTCGGCGTCGAAGACGTCCGCCGCGACCTTGGCGAGATCGAAGCCCGGCTTGATGTAGGGCACGTAACCCATCTTGTCGCCGAACACGGTCTTGATCAGTGGCTTGCTGTCTTCCTGATCGACGATGGCCAGGATCGCGGTCGAATGCGTGTGGTCGACGAACTTGTGCGGCAGAAAAGCGTGCAGCAGCGTCTCGACCGACGGATTGGGGGAGGCGGGGTCGATCAGGTTGGAGCGCTGCAGCGCCACCATGTCCTCGTCCGAGAGCTTGTCCAGTCCGCGCGCCTTGAGCAGCGCGCCCATCTTCACCGCCGGCAGGCCCTGCGGCTCGATGACGGCCATGTCCCAGCCGCTGCCCTTGACGCAGAGCACGTCCCATTCATCGCCGACCAGGTCGGTGGCCTTGGTCTTGCAGGAGGTGTTGCCGCCGCCATGCAGAACCAGTCGCGGCTCGCCGCCGAGCAGGCGGGTCGTGTAGACGCGCAGCGCAAGGTCGCCGCCGACGCCCTTTTTGGCGTAGTCGGCAACCATCTTTTCCGCATCGGCGTCGTTCCAAAGGTTCTTCATGTCGTTCCGTCCGATTCCGTTTTTTTGCTGCTCATGAACAGGAAGCCGCGACGCCTGGATGACAGACGCGGCAAGGTTTTTTCTAAGAAGCCTTTTTCTCGGCTTCGCCGGCGTGCTGGAGCAGGCGCTCGGCCATATGCGCGCCGATCACCAGGTGCGTGCAGAGCCCGCCGGCGATGGCTGCCAGCAGCGGCTCGAACTTCGTATCTTCCTGCACCACCATCAGCCGCTTCCCGATGGCGCGCAGCGAGGCGAGCGCCGCGGAGATGACGCGCCGGTTGTAGCTGCAGTCGAGCACTTCGCCCTTGGCGTCGATAATTTGCCCGGCGATGACGCCGGCGGCGCCCTGGCTGCGCAGCGCTTCCATCTCGGCCGGTGTCAGCGCGCCGCATTTCACCAGATGGCTGTCGGCATCGACCGCGCCCACGGAGTAGAGCGCCAGATCGCAATCGGCGATACCGGCCAACTGGTCGCGGATCACCGGCTCGGCGCGCAGGCCTCGCGCCAGTTCCTCCGTCGACAGCACCAGCGGCGCGTAGAAGTTCAGGCCCTTGGCGTTGAGCCGCCGTGCGATCTCCATCGTGCACTGGTCGGGCCGATAGGAATAGGGCGCGCCGAGATTGCCGCAGAGCTGCACCACGGTGACGTCCTGCAAGTCGGCATAGGACATGATGTCGGCGATGGTATAGACGGTGCGGCCCCAGGCGACGCCTATGCGGTCGCCCTTTTTCACCAGCTCGAGAAAGACGCTCGCCGCCAGCACCGCGATGTCGGCCGAGGGATCGGCGAGATAGGCGTTTTCCGGGGCGATCCAGACGGCATCGAGCTTGAAGGCATCTTCCAGCCGGCGCGCCATCACGTCATCGGTGAAGAGCTGGGTCGAGGTCGAGATGTTGACGATGCCGGTCTCGCGCGCCTTGCGCAGATACATGGCGACCGAAGCGCGTGAAATGTTGAGCTGGCTCGCCACTTCGTCCTGGCGGAGGCCATGGGCATAGTAAAGCCAGGCGGCCTTGTGGATAAGCTGTTCTGCCGGTCGGATCGCCATGCCGCCTCCTTGGCTGACATTAGTCACGGCTCTCGACAAAAGTCAAACTTGGGTTGGCGGAAGCGTTTGCCCGTCTGCGGGGCTCAACATGGATCGCCGTTCTGTCAAGCGGTCGGATCATAGCATTTTCAGCCATTCGGAGGGATAGCGCGACTGCGGAGCTGAGGTTAGAAGGTTCGAAAAAGAACTTTAGGGAGAACGGGATGGCCAATCCCTACGAACAGGATCTCGACAGGAACGCCGCCAACCACCAGCCGCTGACGCCGCTCACTTATCTTCAACGCGCGGCCATGACTTATCCCGACCATGTCGCCATCATCCATGGCCGCCAGCGCATCACCTATCGTGATTTCTGGCGCCGCTCGCTGAAGCTTGCCTCGGCGCTTGCGAGGCACGGCATCGGCAAGGGCGACACGGTGACGGTGATGCTGTCCAACACGCCGCCGATGCTGGAAGCGCATTTTGGCGTGCCGATGACCAAGGCGGTGCTGCATTCGCTGAACACCCGTCTCGATGCCGCCATCATCGCCTTCCAACTCGACCATGCCGAGACCAAGGTGCTGATCGTCGACCGAGAATTCTCGGCCGTGGTCAAGGAGGCTCTGGCATTGGCCAAGGCCAGGCCATTGATCATCGACTATGATGACCCCGATTACGCCGCCGACGCTCCCTATCCGAAGGGCGAGCGGATCGGCTTGCTGGATTATGAGCAATTCGTCGCCGCGGGCGACGAGGCTTTCGCATGGTCGATGCCGGACGACGAATGGGACGCCATCTCGCTCAACTACACGTCCGGCACCACCGGCAACCCGAAGGGCGTCGTCTACCATCATCGCGGCGCCGCCCTGATGGCCTACACCAACACCATCCATGCCGGCATGGCCAGGCACGCGGTCTATCTCTGGACGCT
>RXJA01000213.1 GCA_003963455.1 Hyphomicrobiales bacterium | reverse complement strand
GGCCGGCCTTCCTCCGCGTTGCCTCCAAGGGTGTCTACGCGGGTGGCGGCTCTATAGCGGAAGGCGGACGATGGCGCAAGCGGTTGGGTTTGAAGGCCCGGGCAGGCCTCAGGCTGCCTCGACCTGACCGCCGTTCAGCGCATCGCGCAACGCCTGGATCTGCCGATTCAAGGTATCGAGTTCAGCCAGTTTCATGCCTGACCGCTCGATCAAGGTCTCGTTCAGGCAATTGCAGCGGACGAGCAGAACTCGTCCGGCGGGGGTCAGGTCGACCTGCACCTGACGCTCGTCGGCCTGGCTGCGCTGGCGGGTGACAAGGCCGGCCTGCTCCATTCGTTTCACCAGCGGCGTGATTGTGCTCGATTCCAGGGCGAGGCGATGCGCGATGCTGCCCACCGACATGCCGTCCGCCTCGCCCAGCGCGTTGAGCACGAGATATTGTGGATAGGTGATGCCCATCTCGTCCAGCATCGGCTTGTAGGTGCGGTTGATCGCCATGCTGGTGGCGTAAAGCGTGAAGCAGAGCTGATTGTCCAACGGGAGAGGCACGGCGCATTCCTTTTGCCGACTGAGTATCGGTTGCGTACCACGAAAAATGATATCGCGATACATATTTTCGTGGACAAGGGGGCCGCCCTCCGTTACGTATGTTGATATCGCGATATTATTTATCGCGATATCAACAAAGAAGGAGATTGAGATGACCTCGCAGACCAAGCCAGGTTCGGGCAGCGGCACGATCACCACCAAGGACGGAACGCAGATCTTCTACAAGGATTGGGGATCCGGTCAGCCGATCGTCTTCCACCATGGCTGGCCGCTGAGCAGCGACGACTGGGGCGCCCAGATGCTGTTCTTCCTGTCAAAGGGCTATCGCGTCATTGCCCATGACCGCCGCGGCCATGGCCGTTCCAGCCAGACCGACACAGGCAACGAGATGGATACCTATGCCGCCGACGTGGCGGCGCTCGCCGCGCATCTCGACCTCAAGGACGCCATTCATGTCGGCCACTCGACGGGCGGCGGCGAGGTCGCGCGCTATGTCGCGCAATATGGCGGCGAAGGCCGCGTCGCCAAGGCCGTGCTGATCGGCGCGGTGCCGCCGATCATGTTGAAGACGCCAGCCAATCCAGGCGGCCTGCCGATCGAGGTGTTCGATGGTTTTCGCGCGGCGCTGTCGGCCAACCGCGCCCAGTTCTTCCACGACGTGCCGGCCGGGCCGTTCTACGGCTTCAACCGCCCCGGCGCCCAGGTTTCCGAAGGCGTCATCGACAATTGGTGGCGGCAGGGCATGATGGGCGGCGCCAAGGCGCATTACGATTGCATCAAGGCCTTCTCGGAAACCGACTTCACCGAGGATCTCAAGAAGATCGACGTGCCGGTGCTGGTCATGCATGGCGACGACGACCAGATCGTGCCGATCGCGGACTCCGCGCTCATCTCGATCAAGCTGCTCAAGCAGGGCGATCTCAAGGTCTACAAGGGCTTTCCGCACGGCATGGCGACCACCCATGCCGACGTCATCAACGCCGACCTGCTGGCATTTTTCAAGGCCTGACACTGCCTGCCAAGTCACGGAAGCGCCCGCCGCCAGGCCGGGTGCCTCCGGGACGGCGCGAAATTGTGCCCAGTCCTCCCGCGCGCCAGGGCTGCTCCCCTCAAGCCAGCAGGCGCGCGAATTTGGGGCCTACCCTTGGTCGGATCTGGGCTCGCCAATCAGGGATGTCGCCCAGGGATATGCCGTCCGCGGTCCTGGCCTTTCGTGCAAGCCAGGTGACATCGACGATTGCGGTGCCGATCGCGAGCAACCGGTTCGTCAGCATCTGCTCGTTGAGGATCGCTCTTGCCTTGCTCTCGAAAAAAGGCAGCGTCTCGTCCGTGAGATCGAACCGGGAATGCCATCCAGGCCCTTGCCCGGTTCCGGTCCCCGTGAGCCAGCCAACCAAAAACTGTCTGTAGGAGCGCGAGATTGGTGCGTCTTCCCGAAACGGCGCAAGCGGATCTCCGCTGAAAATCGGCGCGCCGCCGCTCACGCCGACCATCGATCCAAGGGCTTGCAAATGCCTTGGCCGCATGAAGAGGAAAGAGCTGCGGAGCCACGCCTGCGAGGGAATTCCAAACACCGACATGGGTTCATTGTAGAAATCGATATGGCCGAGCACCGCATTCAAGCCTGGCAGGTGCCGAACGACGTTCTGGTCGATCAGCTTGAGATGGCCCGGCGTGTATTCGGCGAATGCGGACGTGGCGAGGTGGACCAGGTCATAGTCGTTCACCCGCTTGCCGATATAGGCAATGCCGCTGTCCCAGGCGGAAAACTCCCAACTGGAGTTTGAGCCTCCAATCAGTTCGACGCCGCGATCAAGGTCGGCGCGGTGGCTTTCGGGCAGGGAATTGTCGATCACGAGCACATGGTGCGCCACGTCGGGCATTTGCGCGGCGAACATCGCCCTCAAACCCTGGAGCGCGGCCGGGTATCTGGCTGTCCCGTGGCGCGCCAGAAGGCTCAGGATTCGCAATGGAGACATGTCTCGACCGTTGTCGGGCGTCAACGCTTCCTACCCCTCAGCCGCGAGCCGATCTTCTTCATGGCAGCTTTAAGCGAAGATTGTCCGTGCGATGGAATTCCGGTATTTGCCCTGCGGCGGCCGGGCCTGAATGCGTCGTGCCGGGCTTCCAGTTCCGCGCGGACCGCGGCGAACACCGCCTTCCCGTCAGGGCCGTCCTGAGCCTCCCAGAGCTTTGCCCGATCCGCGATATCGTATGTCGCTTCCAACTCAGCACAGACGGTGGCAAAGGCTCGATCTCCATCAATACCATCCTGCGCTTCCCAGAGCTTCACCCTATCCACGATGTCATAGACTGCCCGCAGAAGCGCGGCTGAGACAACGTAGTCGGACCGGGATCTCGACTGGGCCAGCCAGAACGCTATTCGCTCCTGGGCAAAAGCCTCCAGCGGCATGTTTGTGTCGAAGAAGGAGACCCTATCCTGCACGTCGGTGTAGCGATTGGTCTTTTCGATCCATTGAGAAGTGTCCCGGTGGGAGAGGTTGTGAATGCACACACCGCCGTCATGCGGGACATCGTAGACGTCTCCCTTTATGCGGCCGACCTCTTCATGAAGCGTTGAAACGAATTCTGCTGAGCCTCGGCGAAAAGCGCGTATATTGTAGGAGGGCCAGTAATAGGCGTCTTCGTCGTGACGTCCCAAGATATATTCGCGCTTTGGAAACCGAAATACGCTAGCGGGATGCGATCCGGCATTTTCCCTCACCCAATGGATACCTTCGACGCTGAGACATTCGTCATGGTCCAGATAGAGGATGAAATCATGGGAGCATGCCTCATAGGCGGTGAATCTCGTCTCGGTGGGCAGCGGCGACCATGGAACAGAGATGACTTTGTCGGCGTAGGCCGCGGCCACGGACGGTGTGTTGTCGGTTGATGATTTGTCGACGACAATAAGTTCATCGACAAATCGGAGAGAGCGGAGGCATGTCTTGAGAATCTCTCCGCTGTTGTAGGTGATGACGAAGCCGCTTATTCGAGGGGTGTTGGCGCCCATGTTCTCACCTTTGCATTCGCCGAGGTCCATCTTTGGGCGCGCCCGGCATCTATCCGCAGACATCATGTCCAGACTCGGCGTTGAATGGTAGCGTCCCACTTGAGTGGGGGAGCGAGAAAATGAATGCGACGCCGACACTTCATGCCAGCGGTCGCGGCATCGCGCCGATCCGATGAGGTATGTTTCGCTTGGAACCTTTCCGATCTGGCGGCCGGTCCATGGCGGTCAATTGAGAGCGAACGCCGTTCACCGGGTCCTGCGGGATTGCGGATGGGAAACACGTCATATCGTCGTCACGCCCAATGGCGGCGCCAAGCGGGAAATGGAGCCCGGCGATCTCTTCATCGAGATGCCGCGCCGGTTTCGCAAGAAGATGGGCAGGCGCAAATGGCGTTCCGATGTTGCCAGCGCCGAATTCGTCGCCGGCAGCAGGTTCCATCGCCGCGAAATATCGAGATTTCTCGACGACTTCAGACCGGATGTCATCGCCCTGGAGCAATGTTGGCTTTGGCCGGCTCTGCATGAGTATCTGGAGACATGCGCGTCCGATGCCCGTTTTTCAGTCGTGTATTGTTCGCACAATGTCGAACAGGAGTTGCTGGCGCAAGAAGCCACGATCCCGGGCGCGCAAACCGACCTCTCGAGCGCTCAGCGCGCGGCGGACATCGAGTCCGACCTTGCCTCGAAGGCGGACCTGATCGTCGCCGTCAGCGAGCAGGATGCCGCCTATTTTCGCAAGCTCAATTCAAGCGTGGTGGTCGCGGCCAACGGCATATGGCCGCGCGCAACGCCCATCGGCCTCGAGCATTGGGCGTCGCGGTTCGCCGGCCTGCGCACCGCGCTGTTCGTGGCATCGGGCCATCCTCCCAACGCCAACGGATTTCTCGAGCTGACGGCGCCGGATCTCGGCTTCCTGTCCCCTGCCGAACGCATTGTGGTGGTTGGCGGCGTTGCCGGCCAGATCGAGGGCGATCAGAGATTTCTGCGCGGTGGGGACGTCAACAATGCCCGGACCGAATTGCTCGGCGTGCAGGACGCCGGAACGCTCAGCGCGCTGATCGAACTCGCCGACGTCGTGATCCTTCCGATCCTCGAAGGCGGCGGCACCAACATCAAGACCGCCGAAGCGCTCTATAACCGCAAGTCGATCGTGGCGACGCCTTTTGCGTTTCGCGGCTTCGAGCATTTCAAGCACTCGCGGAATGTCCGGCTGGCGGACAACCCGGTGGATTTCCAGGATTTGCTTGTTCAAGCGCTGCGGAGCGAACGTTACGATCCAGGACCGACGGATGTTGCGCAACTGGATCGGCTGGTTTGGACGGCAACGCTGCAAGACCTTCCGGAGCAGTTCGCCGCCTTGCCGAGGCGGGAGCGCGACGCGTCGGCGAATTTGCCCATGCTGCGCTCGGCCGATAGAGGCGAAGGCTTTCTCAGCGCGCTTTCACAGCGTCTTGGCTTGTGGAGGCGGAGCTGATCCATGCCCACAGCGGCAAGCAAACACCCGCCATCAGGCGGGTGTTTGCGTAGTGTGCTTCCATCTTCTCGCCGTAGCGGCGGTCAGGCCTTCCTTGCTTCCTTCATGTTGGGCAGGAGGACCGTCAGCAGACCGAGGAAGGGCAGGTAGGAACAGACCTGGAAGACGAAATCGATGCCCTTCATGTCGGCGACCACGCCGAGCACCGCGGCCGCGATACCGCCCATGCCGAAGGCGAAGCCGAAGAAGATGCCCGCGATCGTGCCGACGCGGCCCGGCACCAGTTCCTGTGCGAACACCACGATGTTGGAGAAGGCCGACGACAGGATCAGGCCGATCAGCACTGTGAGCACCATCGTCCATTCCAGATTGGCGTAGGGCAGCGCCAGCGTGAAGGGCAGCACGCCGACGATCGAGAACCAGATCATCGCCTTCTGTCCGTAACGGTCGCCGAACGGGCCGCCAAGCAGGATACCCAGCGCCGAGGCCCCGAGGAACAGGAAAAGCATGACCTGGCTTGTCTGCACCGAGACGCCGAATTTATGGATGGAATAGAAGGTGTAGTAGCTGGAGAGCGAGGCGATATAGGCGTTCTTGGTCAGCACCAGCAGCGTCAGCACGGCGAGCGCGCCCATCACCTTTTTGCGCGGGAAGGGCGACACATGGGCAACCTGCTTGCGGGTGCCCTGCGCGGCTCGCAAGCGGCTGTACCAGCCGCCGACCTGCCACAGCACGAAGATGCCGATCAGCGAGCCGATAGCGAACCAGGAGATGCTGGCCTGGCCGAAGGGCACGACGATGAAGGCGGCGAGCAGCGGGCCCATCGACTGGCCGAAATTACCGCCGACCTGGAACAGCGACTGCGCCAGGCCGAAGCGGCCGCCCGAGGCGAAGCGGGCGATGCGCGAGGATTCCGGGTGGAAGATCGCCGAGCCGATGCCGATCAGCGAGGCGCCGACCAGAAGCAGCACATAGTGGCCGGCATAAGCCAGCACGATCAGGCCGACCAGCGACGAAGCCATGCCCCAAGGCAAGGAATAAGGCATAGGCCGCTTGTCGGTGACCATGCCGATGATCGGCTGCAGCAGCGAGGCCGTAACCTGGAAGGTAAAGGTCAGAAGGCCGATCTGCCAGAAATCGAGACCGTAATTCTCTTTGAGGAGCGGATAGATCGCCGGCAGCAGTGACTGCATGATGTCGTTGATGCCGTGGCAGAAGCTCACCGAAAGAATGACGGCAAAGACCGTCGCTTGCGCCGAGGTGCTGCTTGCCGTCGCTGGCGCGGCGACGGATGTGGCGGTCGTATCGGTCAAGGCAAATGCTCCGTAGTCTTTTTGGCGGCGAACCGCAGCAGTCTCATGGGATAGGACGCTTGCCTTATAATCGGGTTGAAAGGCGACTTCTTTCGTGGTTTGGTCCAATAGTTTCGCAAGTGGGCCACATCCGATGCCGCATGGCCGGGAAATCTTCAGGGGCGACGCCGCCGAGCTGGGCCGGCTACACGAAAGCCGCTGGCAGTGGCTGGAGCAGGCGGTGGGGCCCGCGGTCGCCTTGCCGACCGAATATCCCGACGGCTATCACGTGCCCAGGCACCGCCATAGCCGCAGCCAGCTGCTGCACGCGCTTGTCGGCGTCGTGCTGGTGACGACGCAGCACGGTCGCTGGATGGTCCCGCCCGACCATGCGATGTGGATACCGGCCGGCATCGAGCATTCCGTCGAGATGCTGGGCGACGTCTCGATGCGCTCGGTCTATGTGATGCCCAACGCCATTCCGGGCCTGCCGGAGGGATTGCGGGTCGTAGGCATCACCGAGCTGATGCACAGCCTGATCGTCGAATCGGAGAAGCTTCCGCAGGGCGGCGAGCTCGAAGGGCGTGCCGCGCTCGTCATGGGCCTTCTGCTACACGAGATTCCGAACCTGCCGGAACGGCCGCTCGGCCTACCTTTCCCATCCGATCCGAAGCTCGCGGCGCTCTGCCGGCGCTTCGTGGCAGCTCCTTCGCCGCATGCCACCATCGACGAATGGGCGCATGCCGCGGGCATGAGCCGCCGGTCGTTCACCCGTGCCTTCCACCGCCAGACCGGGCTGCCGCTCTCGACCTGGCGCCAGCAGGCCTGCCTGTTCGCGGCGCTGCCGAGGCTGGCCGACGGCGAGCCGATCACCAGGGTGGCGCTCGATCTCGGCTATGACAGCGTGCCGGCCTTCACCACCATGTTCAAGCGCATGCTCGGCACCTCGCCGCGCGGCTATATGCGCGGCGCGCGAGAGGTGGGGGAAGGGATAAGGCGGCTGAGCATTCCGACCCGGATAGAGGCTCCGGTGGTTTAGTCGAAGAGGCTCGACACCGATTCCTCGGTTGCCGTGCGCGAGATCGCTTCGCCCATCAGATCGGCGATCGAAATGACGCGGATGTTCGGCGCGTCGAGCACGCCCTGCGTCGGTTGGATGGAATCGGTGATCACCAGTTCCTGCAGCTTCGAACCGGCGATACGGGCGACCGCGCCGCCGGAGAGCACGCCATGGGTGATGTAGGCGGTGACGCTGGTCGCGCCATTGGCCAGCAGCGCGTCGGCCGCGTTGCAGAGCGTGCCGCCGGAATCGACGATGTCGTCGATCAGCAGGCAGTCCTTGCCGGCGACAGCGCCGATGATGTTCATCACCTCGGATTCGCCGGGACGCTCGCGGCGCTTGTCGACGATGGCGAGCTGCGCGTCGAAGCGCTTGGCCAGCGCGCGCGCCCGCACGACACCGCCGATATCGGGCGACACGACGACGACGTTGCCGAGCTGCTTGTACTTGGCCTTCACGTCGCGCGCCATCACCGGCACCGAGAACAGATTGTCGGTGGGAATGTCGAAGAAGCCCTGGATCTGGCCGGCATGGAGATCGAGCGTCAACACGCGGTCGGCGCCGGCGCGGGTGATCATGTTGGCGACCAGCTTGGCCGAGATCGGCGTGCGCCCCGATGCGCGGCGGTCCTGCCTGGCATAGCCGAAATAGGGGATGACCGCCGTGATGCGCCGGGCCGAGGAGCGCATGAAGGCGTCCATCATGATCAGCAATTCCATAAGGTGGTCGTTGGTCGGAAAGGAAGTCGACTGCAGGATGAAGACATCCTCGCCGCGCACGTTTTCCTGGATCTCGACGAAGATTTCCTGATCGGCGAAGCGCCTGACGCTGGCCTTACCCAGCGGGATGTTGAGATAGCGAGCGACCGCTTCGGCCAGCACCCGGTTGGAATTGCCCGCGAAAAGCTTCATGCACCGTTCCTGGTGAAGGATGAAGAGACCCGACAGACTCTCATGAGCCTTTTAAGCGGGCTTTTAGCGGCCCGCGCCGGTATTGCAAGCCTCGTTGTGGGGAATCCTTCCGGCGCCCGCAACAAACGTTGAAATCATCGCAAGCCGGCAACAGTTTGGCCGGCAACAGTTTGGCCGGCAACAGTTCGCCCGGCTACCGCGAGGTCAACCAGCGCCGCCGCTGCCGAGCCACGCGGCGAACTGGTCGATCGTCTGGTCGGCGATGGCCTGCATGGTCGCGGGCGCCACCGTTGGCCAGCCCTCGCCGCCGCCGACCGCGGGCGCCTTCTGCTGGCCATTGATGCGATGGAGGCGATTTCCGGAAGGGTCGTAAATGTCCCAGACATAGATGACGGTCGTGTCCTTGCCCTCGGACATCGTCGAAAAATAGCCTTTCAGCACATGCGTCGCCGTCTGGTCCGTGCTGCCGACAAGCGTCAAGCCGCGCTGCCTGGCGCGCGTCTGCAACTCCGTTGTCAGGGGTGCCGCGGCCTCAACCGAGGCGCCGACGATCGGCGCCACCTGCAGCCGGGTTTTGGCGAGAGCTGCGGTCTGGGCCGGCGTGGCAGGCGTCGAAGTGGCCGCGGTCGCCGTGGGGGCTGTCGAGGTTGCCGTCGGTGATGTGGCGGCCGATGTGCCCTGGGCGGCCGGCAAAGTCTGGGCCGAACTCGCCGGCGGTGTGACAGCCGAAGGATCGAGGACATCCTTGGCGTTGGTGCAAGCGGTAAGCGCCGCCGCCGCAAGCAATGACACGGTCGTCACCCGCGATCGTCTCATTTGCCCGAAAACTCCCTGGTGGCGAACGCCCCCGCGTGAACCAACCATTATGGATTCACTGTACGATCAAGTCGAGATCATGGCGCGACAGCGGCTTCGGCGCCGATTCCGTGGTGAGGTAGGTGCGGCCAAGCGTCATCGCGGTCTCGGTCTCGGAATCCATGATGATCATATGCGCGAACAGCGTCATGTTGGGGGCGATCGGCTCCGGATTGCCCTGGTAGAACATCGGCATGTCCATCCAGGACGGCGTGAAGCGGGCGCCGACCGAATAGCCGCAGGCGTTCAGCCGGTGCTTGGTCAGATTGTGCGCCTCGAGCGTGCGGGCATGCGCGTCGAAGACGTCGCCGAACGTGTTGCCCGGCATCATCGCCTTTTCGACCGCGAGCAGGGCGGCGCGGGACGCGTCGAACAGCTCCTGGTGACGCTTCGACACCTTGCCGGTCAAAATGGTGCGCATCATCGGGGCATGATAGTGGTGGAACGCACCGGCCCATTCGAGCGTCAGCTGATCGTTCTTGGTGAGCTTGCGACGGCCGGCCTTATAGCGGCACAGGAGGGCGTCGGCGCCCGAGCCGATGATGTATTCGTTGGCGGGATAATCGCCGCCGCCGGCAAAGACCGCGCCCTGCATGGCCGCAAGGATGAGCCCTTCGTCACCACCCTGCCTGATCAGCGGCAGGGCGGCGTCGAGCGCGTCGTCGGAAAGATTGGCTGCCTTTTCCGCCTTGGCGATCTCGGCCGGGCTCTTGAACAGGCGCAGCCGGCCAACGATCCCCGACGCGTCGGCGATCTGGCCGAAGGTCTGCAACTGTTCATCCACGCGGCGGCCATTGTAGGCGGTCAGGCCGTGGGTGTCGTATTCGACGCCGATGCGGGCGCCGAGCAGGTCGAGGTCGTTCAGCAGGTTGCGCAGGTCGATCGCGGGATTGGCGCCGTCGCGATCGGTCCACAGCATGATGCTGTCGATGGTCGAGGTATGGCGCGCCTGCCTGAGATCGGCCGAGCGGGTGAGCAGCACCATCGAGCCGTCAGCCTTCACAACAAGGCACTGGAAGAAGCAGAAGCCGAACGTGTCGTAGCCGGTCAGCCAGTACATGCTCTCCTGCGCGAACAAAAGCACGGCATCCAGTTTCTTCTCGGCCATCTCGATCAGCAGCCGGTCACGCCGCGCGTCGAATTCCGATCGTTCGAAATGCAGCGCCATTACTCTTTCTCCAGAACGATTGCCGAAACCTGGCGCCCGTAATCCGCTTCCCTGCGGTGTGTGGTGCGCCGGTAGGAATAGAAAAGGTCCTCTTCCGCGTAAGTGCAGCGGCCAAGGCCCTGGGCGGTCACGCCGGCCTTGCGCAGCCGGTCGACCGTGTATTGGTTGAGGTCGAACATCGAGTGGCCAGCGGTCTTCGACGGTCTGAAATAGCGATGATTGCCGGCATCGGCTTCGACGAAGCGGGCGACGAATTCCGGCCCGACCTCGTAATTGTCGGGGCCGATGGAGGGACCGAGAACGGCGACGATGCGCTCGCGGCTGGCGCCGAGGCCTTCCATCGCGGCGACGGTGTTTTCGAGCACGCCGGTAAAGGCGCCTTTCCAGCCGGCATGGGCGGCGCCGATGATGCGCGCCCTGGGGTCGGCGAAGAGAACCGGCCCGCAATCGGCGGTCGAAGCCGCTATCGCGATGCCCGGACGATCGGTCACGATGGCGTCGGCTTTCGGGCGGGGTCCCGCGAAAGGCTCCCTGGCGATCACCACGTCCGGCGAGTGGATCTGGTGCGCGGTCAGCAGGTGATCCGCCGCCACACCCATCCAATCGGCGACGCGCCGCCGGTTCTCAGCGACCAGCGTCTGATCGTCGCTGGAGCCCGTGCCGATGTTGAGTCCCCGGTAGATGCCGTCGGAGACACCGCCGACGCGGGTGAAGTAGCCGTGGCGTATGCCTTGCGCCTTTTCGAGGAGCGGCGAGCGTACTGGGTCGGGTCTGGTCTCAATCAGCATGGGTGGGTTTGTCGACCGTGTGAGGCGGTTTCGTCAAGGCGAAGTTCGGAGAACGAAGCGGACCAACCGGCGAGCCGCTCGCCGATCTCAGGCGGCCTTCGCCGCCGGCAGGACCTTCATGACCTTGAACAACTCACCCATTCCGTCGGGGCCGGCCAGGCGTTCGACCGCGTCAGAGATGGCTTGCCGGGCCTTTTCATCGGCGTTCGCCCCCAACGCGCCGGCGCGCTCGATCAAGCCCATGCCAAGCAGGAATTCTCCCTGTGTCGCCATCTCGGCACGGAGCCCATACGGTTGCACCGCTGTCGCTAGGGCGGCGAAATCGACATGCGACGTGAGATCGGCCTCGCCGGGGCCGGCCAGCACGTCTTCATGCCGATGCCGGCGCAAGGCCTGCAAAGTGTCGCCGATGCCAGGTTGCAAATGGCCGTAGTCGATAAAGAGGCCCGCGCCGCCCTGGGCGGCGATGCGCGCCGCGATCGCCGACATCAACGCGACACGGGCTGGCGCCACTTCGGCGACCGCGCCTTCGGGCGCGCCGGAGGCATCTTCGGGCAACAGCGAGGAATCGAGCGAGCCGGCGCCGGCAAAGAAGCGCAACTCGTCATTGTCGTCGAGACCGACCATGCGCTCGCGCCAGCTTTCGCCGACATGCACGAACTGCCGGATCGGCACGGCGTCGAACAATTCGTTGCCGACGATGAACAGCGGCTGTCGCGGCAGCGCGTCGATTGTCTGGTGCCAGGCAAGCGCAGCGTTTTGGCCCGCAAGCGTCTGTTTCTGGATTTCAGCCAGGCGCGGGCTGGTCTCGACCATGGCAAAGGACGCGCCGGCGACGAGCGCCGGGTCGAGCCGCGACCAGGTGCGCAGCATGTCTTTCATCAGCGTGCCGCGACCCGGGCCGATCTCGGCGAAGGTCGCGGGCAGGGGCCGGCCGGTACCTTGCCAGGCCTGGTAGAGCCAGACCGAGACGAGCTCGCCGAACATCTGGCTGATCTCGGGCGCGGTGATGAAGTCGCCGGCGGCGCCGAACGGCTCGCGCGTCGTGTAGTAGCCGTTCTGCGGATCGAACAGGCACAGCGCCATGTATTCGTCGACCGGCATCGGCCCAACGGCTTCGATCAGATCGACGATGCGCTGCTTGAGCCGGGTCATGCCGCCTGCGGCTGCGCCATCGGCTTTGCGGTGACCATGGCCCAGATCCCGGCGAGCACCATCGGCGTGGACAGGATCATGCCCATGGTCAGCCAGTTGGTTCCGAGCAGGTAGCCGAGCTGCTGGTCGGGCTCGCGGAAGAACTCGACGAAGATGCGCGACAGGCCGTAGCCGCAGATGAAGGCGCCGCCGACGAAGCGCGGCGTCTTCAGTTTCAGGCGCGAATGGGTGAGGAAGCGCAGCACCAGGAACAGCACCAGGCCTTCGAGCAAGGCCTCGTAGAGCTGGCTGGGGTGGCGGGTAAATGGCCCGCCATTGGGGAATTCGATCGCCCATGGCACGTCCGAAGGCCGGCCCCAGAGCTCCGAATTGATGAAGTTGGCGACACGCACGAGGCCGAGCCCGACCGGCACGCCGGCCGACACCACATCGAACAGCGTCCAGGTTTGGATGCGGCGCTTGAGCGAAAACAGCGTCATGGCGAGGATTACGCCGAGCAGGCCGCCATGGAACGACATGCCGCCCTGCCAGACGGCAAAGATATCGAGCGGATGGGCGATGTAGCGCGGCAGGTCGTAGAAGAGCACGTAGCCGGTGCGCCCGCCGAGCACGACGCCGATCGCCGCCCAGACGATGAAGTCGTCAAGGTCCTCGGGCTTCATCGGCAAATTGCCGTCAGGCCAGAGGCGCGGGTTGGTGACCAGGCGCTTGGCGTACCACCAGGCAAAGAGGATGCCGACGATATAGCCGACGCCGTACCAGTGCACCGCGAGCGGCCCGATGTTGACGATGACCGGATCGATGTTGGGGAAGGGCAGGGAGGCCAGCGGCAAAAGGAAATATTCGCTCAAAACGGGGTCCCCGGTGACGGTCACGATTGGGCGCGGACCATGCGGCAGGGTTTTGGCAGGGTCAAGGCAAGGCGATTGATGTTCTGAACGCCACGACGAGCGATTTCAAACCTGAGGTTTGCCGGCGACAATCTGCCTTAGAGCGTCGTTGATCCTGTCCTGCCAGCCAGGGCCATCTTCCTGGAAGTGGTCCAGTACGGCACGATCGATCCTTATCGAAACAAGCTCTCTGACATTCGGCGCCGCCGTGGCCTCGCGAATTGGCGCCGCGGGCTTTTTGACGGGCTTGAAGGCGGCTTCCGCGGCTGCGAACGGGTTTGTCGGTCGGCGCGGGGGCGTTGCCATTGGTGGATCCTGACTGGGTGCTGGAACAATACACAGCACAATAGGCGATTTGGCGGTTCCAAGTACAGGTCGGGGCGATGTAATAGCTTTGTTCAGGCATGGCGCCGTCATGCGCCATAGCAACGCAGAGGCGGCATCAAACCTCAACGTTCTTGCATTCCGCGTCGCGCCCCACTACGTCAAATCAAGCAAGCGAGGATCTGCCATGTCGACCGGACCGAACCGCATTCTCGATGAATTCGCGAAGATCATGACCGACGCCGCGGGTGCCGCGCAGGGCGTGCGGCGCGAAGTGGAGACGGCGTTCCGGGCGCAGGCCGAGCGCATGCTGAATTCCATGGATGTGGTGCAGCGCGAAGAGTTCGAGGCCGTGCGCGAGATGGCGGTCAAGGCGAGGGAAGACAATATCCAGCTGGCGACGCGCGTCGAGGCGCTCGAGGCCAGGCTCGCCGAACTGACCGGACAGGCCGCACCTGCGGGCGCCGCGAAGCCCCGCGCAAAAAAATAATTATTAAACTTTTCCACATAGCGCGATCCGAAAAATCGCTTTGCCGTGAATCGCTTACCGGCATTGCATGAATCTTTGTGACAGCGACCTTTCCACATGCGGATGACGCAGCGCGAAAAATTGGGCTGTTCACGCGACTCCCGATCAATAGACTGAATTTGTTGCATGATTCGAAGCAGGGTCATGCGCCGGGCGGTGGGGTCCGGTCTGGGGTCTTTGCGTTTGAGAAGTTCCTGGCCGTCCGAGTTCTAGACAGAATTGTTCGTCGTGTGTGCCCCGCGGAGCGTGTGGCGCTCCCCTGAACACAGGAAGCATCCATGGAACTTCTCGAACTCGAATTCTCCCGCGAAATCCACCCGGTGGACGTCATCGAGCAGGTGGCCCACAACAATGACTGGTCCTTCGAGCGTGCCGGCGACGACGAGATTTCGATTTCGGTGGCCGGCAGTTGGACCGACTACCACGTCTCCTTTTCCTGGATGGAGGATTTCGAGGCGCTGCATCTGGCCTGCGCGTTCGACATCAAGGTGCCGGAGACGAGGGCGCTGGAAGTGATGCGGCTCCTGTCGCTGATCAACGAACAGATGCTGTTCGGTCATTTCGATCTGTGGGAGCAGGAAGGGGCGATCATGTTCCGGCAGTCGCTGCTGCTTGCCGGAGGGGTCGAGCCATCGAGCCAGCAGGTCGAGGTGCTTCTGTCCTCTGCGCTCGAAGCCTGCGAATGCTATTTCCAGGCCTTCCAGTTCGTCGTCTGGTCGGGTACATCGGCCAAGGACGCGCTC
>RXJA01000524.1 GCA_003963455.1 Hyphomicrobiales bacterium | reverse complement strand
TCCTTGCCGAGCACATAGGCGATCTCGGGAATGTCGCGATGGAGCTGCGCCCCGTCATTGGTCCAGCACATCGTCATCCAGGCATCGCCCGCGCGCATCCCTGGCTGGTAGTCGCTGGACACCGCGAACAGATGCGGCTTGACCTTGAGCAGCAATTCCTCGGCCTTGGCGAGCTCGTCCTGCTTCAGCGAGTTGAACGAATAGCCGTAATATTTGAGCGCGTTGCCGATAGTGGTGAGCTGATAGTCATGCACCATGGTGCGGCCGTCGCCTTCGGCCATCGCCGTATCCCAGAACTCCTTCCAGCTCGACATCGGCTTGGCGAGCTTCTTGGTGTTGACCGCGAAGCCGGTCGTGCCCCAGTTCTTCGGCACGGCATAGATCGTCCCGTCGATCGTGCCTTCCGCGGTGAAGCGCGAATCTTCCGACTTGCCGTCGAAATTGCCGAGCTTGACCATGTCGAGCGCTTCGATGATGCCGAGCTTCTTGTAGGTCGAGATCGTGTAGTTGGTCGGCACGAACAGGCTCCAGCCCGAGCCGCCGGCCTGCAGCTTGGCCAGCATCTCCTCGTTCGATCCGAAGACGTTCACCTCGACGGCCACGCCCGTGTCGGCCTTGAAATTCTCGAAGGTCTGCGGGTCGTGGTAGTTCGGCCAGGTGGCGATCGACATGCGGTCGCCCAGGTTCTCGGCGGCGAAGGCGGGCGTCGGCATGATGCCGAGCTCGCGTGCCATGACCGCGGTCGCGACACCAAGGCCGGTGAGGCCGAGGAAGTCGCGCCGGCTTATCGAGCCGCGCTTCAGGCGCATCAATTGGTCGACGAATTTATCGGGGCTTATCGGCAGTCCGTCACGATAGGATTTCGGCATTTTGGTCTTCCCTCTGGTTGGTCCCGTTGTTCTTAGGCCTCGGAAACGCCAGCGGCGCTCCGGCGGCAAAGCCGATGGCGACGGGTTCGCCCGGCTTGAAGAGGTTGCCCTGGCCGATCACATGGTCGGCCTTGGCGAGCAGTGATCCGATGCCCTGGACCTCGATCGCGTATTCGGCCGTCGAGCCAAGGAAGATCCGGTTGCGGATGATGCCTTTCAGGCTGCCGCCTTCGGGCGCCGAGAGGCTGAGCGATTCCGGCCGCAGGCTGACGGATACGGCTTCGCCCCGGCTGAGCGGCGCCCGCTTGCGCGCCGAAATCACCGTGCCGTCGGCAAGCGCGACATCGACGAGGTCGCCGGAAAGGCCGGCCACCTTGCCGCTCAAGAGATTGGTCTTGCCGACGAAGTCGGCGACGAACAGGTCGGCCGGCTCGTCGTAGATCTCGCTCGGCTGTCCGAGCTGGACGACGCGGCCGCCATTCATGACGCAGACGAAGTCGCTCATCGACAGCGCCTCCTCCTGGTCGTGGGTGACCAGCACGAAGGTGATGCCGATCTCGCGCTGCAGGTTCTGCAGCTCGATCTGCATGTCAGTGCGCAGCTTCTTGTCGAGCGCGGCCAGCGGCTCGTCGAGCAAGAGCACCGCCGGCTTGTTGACCAGCGCGCGGGCCAGCGCCACGCGCTGCTGCTGGCCGCCGGAGAGCTCATGGATCTTGCGGCGACCGTAGCCGGCGAGCTGCACCATCGAAAGCGCCTCGCCGGCCCTCTGGCTGATCTCGCGCGACGACAGCCTGGGCTTCGCCTGACGCAGCCCGTAGGAGATGTTGTCCTCGACATCGAGATGCGGGAACAGCGCATATTGCTGGAACACCATGTTGACCGGCCGCCGGTAGGGCGGCGTGCCGGCCATGTCGCGGCCGCGGATCAGCACCTGGCCTTCGCTCGGCTGCTCGAAGCCGCCGATCATGCGCAGGCAGGTCGTCTTGCCGCAGCCGGAAGGGCCGAGCAGTGCGACAAAGGCGGAAGGCGGAATGGCAAGGTCGATGCCGCTAACCGCGGTGACCGCGCCATAGCGCTTGGTGACCGCGCGAAATTCGATATCGGGCACTGCAGTCAAGCCACGGGCTCCAGCGACAGCGTGAGGCAATATCGCGACGCTAGCAGAGCCAATAGTACCTAGTATATACCTCGCAGGTGGTATATTTAGCCGATTTTATCGTTCAGAGGGGTATGAATTGGCCACCTCCCGCAGTGACGACTACAATGCCTTGGCTGCCGTGATCGCCGCCGCGCGCGAGACGGGCGGCGACCATTTCGGCAAGGCGATCGTCGGCTGGCTGAGCGGACATGTCCGCTTCGACCACTGCGTGATCTTCGGCTATCGGGGTGCCGCGCGGCCGCCGCTTCTGTTCGAGACCTTCTCGCCGGCGGAGAGCCACATCTTCGTCGCGCTCTACCAGGAGGGGCCTTATCTGCTCGATCCGTTCCACCACGCCGCCGTCGAGCGCAAGGAAGGTTTCTGGCGCATGCGCGAGCTGGCGCCGGACCGCTTCTATGCCAGCGAGTACTACCGCTCCTACTACAGTCAGACCCGCCTCGCCGAGGAGGTCGGCTTCTTCGTGCCGCTGGCCGGCAAGGACGCGCTGGTGCTGTCGCTGATGCGGCTGCGCGCCACCGGGCCGTTCGGAACCGCGGATGCCAGGCTGCTGCGTGACATGGCGCCGGCGGTGATCGGCTTCTGCAAGCAGCGCTGGCCGTCTTTGCCCGCCGAAGAGGTCGCTGCCCAGCCTTCCGGCGAAACCGTCGCGACGGCCAACGAGCTCGACCGCGCGCATATCTGGAAGAGCCTGTCGCTGACGTCGCGCGAGAAACAGGTGGTCGACCTGGTGCTGCAGGGCCATTCCACGGAATCGATCGCCAGGGCGCTCAGGATCGTGCCGGGGACCGTGAAGGTCCACCGCCGCAACATCTACCGCAAGCTGAAGATCAAGTCGCAGGCCGGCCTCTTCGCGCGCTTCGTCGAGATCATCGACGCGCGGATTGGCTGAGCGCGGGGGGCGCCGGATCGGCGGCCGCGAACACCGCGCTTGCCTCGCTGACGATCGAGACATGATCCCTGGCGGCCTTGCCCGCCGCCGCGCCATCGCCGCGCATGATCGCGGTGACGATGAGATCGTGTTCCTGCCAGGACTTGGCCAGCCTGCCCGGCAGCATGAACTGCGCGCGCCGGAACGGCGCCAGCCGGCTGCGGGTCATCACCGTAAGGTCATGGATGTGCGTGTTGTGGGCCCCGCGATAAAGCCTGCTATGGAACTCGGTGTTGAAATACTCGTAGTCCTCCTCGGCGCGAAGCTGCACCAGCCGCGCCGAAGCCTGATGCTCCATCTCCAGCGAGCGGCGCTCGGCGCCGGTCATGCGCTCGGCCGAGAAACGCGCGCAGATCGCTTCCAACTCGGCCATGCTTTCGAACATGGAGGCGAGATGGTCCTGTGTCACCACGGCGACGATGGCGCCCCGGTTGGGTCGCCTTTCGACCAGCCCCATGGCGCTCAGATGGCCGAGCGCCTCCCGGACCGGCGTGCGCGAAACGTCGAAGCGGGCGGCGAGCGAGACCTCGTCGAGCCTCTCGCCGGGGCGCAGATAGCCGGTGACGATGCGGTCCGCGATCGCCCTCACCATCTGATCCACGGTCGTTCCCGACCTGACCAAGCCGCGCTTTCCCGACACGCCTCCTCCGTCCAGTTTATTTTGCAGGCAAGCCCAGGGGTGGACGGCCCACGGGCTGTTTCGACTCAAGGCCACGTCCTGTATGCCTAGATTTTGACCTAAATGTCAAATTGATCATTTTTCAAGCAAAAAGTGCATGCACTTGCCTTCGGTTTATGCACGCATTCTAAATTCGCTCATTGATTTTATTACAGAAAACCAAACCATGGAACTGGCACAACGATTGCATGCACTTTCTTGACAGAACGTCAACCGGCCCCGACCGGGGTCCAAGAAAGGGGAGCATTCGATATGACCGGGAAATTCACGCTTAGCCGCCGTGAGCTGCTCAAGACCTCCGCCGCCGGAGCGGCGCTCGGTCTGGCTTCGGCGGCCTTTCCGATCCGCGCGGCGCGCGCCGCCGCCGCGACCGTGGGCTTCATCTATGTCGGTCCGAAGGACGACTACGGCTACAACCAGGCGCATGCCGAAGGGGCTGCGTCGCTGAAGGGCATCGAGGGCATCTCCATCGTCGAGGAAGAGAACGTCCCCGAGACGGTCGACGTCCAGAAGACGATGGAATCGATGATCAATCTCGACGGCGCCTCGCTGATCTTCCCGACCTCCTTCGGCTATTTCGATCCGCATATGCTCGCCATGTGCGCCAAGTTCCCGGATGTGCAGTTCCGCCATTGCGGCGGCATGTGGAACAAGGACAAGCACCCGATGAACGCCGGTTCCTATTTCGGCTATATCGGCATGGGCCAGTATCTGAACGGCGTCGTCGCCGGCCACACCAGCAAGTCGAAGAAGCTCGGCTTCGTCGCCGCCAAGCCGATCCCGCAGGTCCTGCTCAACATCAACTCCTTCCTGCTCGGCGCCCGCTCGGTCGATCCGGCGATCACCTGCCAGGTGATCTTCACCGGCGAATGGTCGCTGGCTGTCAAGGAGGCCGAGGCCACCAATGCGCTGATCGACCAGGGCGCCGACGTCGTCACCTGCCATGTCGACAGCCCCAAGGTGGTGGTCGAGACGGCCGCCGGGCGCGGCGCCTTCGTCTGCGGCTACCACGCCAACCAGAGCCCGCTGGCGCCGGAAAAATATCTGACGGGCGCGGAGTGGAACTGGGCCAAGGTCTACAAGATGTTCGTCGACGACCTCATCGCCGGCAAGCCGCTGCCCAATTTCACGCGCGGCGGACTGGCCGACGGCTTCGTCAAGATGAGCCCGCTCGGCCCCGCCGTCGGCGAACCCGCGCGCAAACAGTTCGACGCCACGCTGGCCGAAATGATGAAGGGCGGCTTCTCCGTCATCAAGGGCCCGCTGAAGAGCAACAAGGGCGTCGTCGTGGCGACCGAGGGCCAGGCCTTCGCCGAGACCGCCATCGAGCTCGAAAGCATGGACTATCTCGTCGAGGGCGTCGTCGGTTCGACCGCCTGAGCCGGCACGTGTCGCCCGGAACCGCGCAGCGGTTTTGGGACGGCGACACGCGCCGAACAACAGCTTGAAGCGCGCCGCGCTTCAAGCCTGGCCGAGGGAGACGAGACGATGACGGACACAGTGAGCAGCCCTGACGTGCGGGCCATCCTCGATACGAGGGGATACCGGGCGGCGCTCGAATGGATCGCCAGGCGGTCGGAGGCGGTCGTCATTCCGCTCGCGGCGCTGGTCGTCGGCATGGCGCTGTTCAGCCTGTTCATCCTGGCAGTCGGCAAGTCGCCGCTCCAGCTCTACGAGACGATGTGGCGGGGCGGCTTCGGCTCCTGGTTCTCGATCCAGAACTCGCTGTCGCGCGGCGCGCCGCTCTTGCTTGCGGCGCTCTGCGTGGCGCTGCCGGCGCGCCTCGGCCTCGTCGTCATCGGCGGCGAGGGCGCCATCGTGCTGGGTGGCGTCGCCGCGGCAGCCATCGGCGTGGCGCTGAACGGCGCGCCGTCTTTTCTCGTCATCCTCCTCATGGGCGTGGGGGGCGCAGCCGCCGGCGGCATCTGGATCGGTGCCGTCGGCGCGCTCCGTCATTACCGCGCCGTCAACGAGACCATCTCCAGCCTGCTGATGGCCTACATCGCCATCGCGCTGATGAACCATCTGGTGGAAGGGCCGCTGCGCGATCCAGCCTCGCTCAACAAACCCTCGACCCAGCCGCTGGCCGACATCTACCGCATCGGCAACATACCGGGCATGGAGGTGCATTGGGGCCTCGTCGTCGGCGTCCTCGCCTGCGTGCTCTCCTGGCTGCTGATCGAGAAGACCCGCTGGGGTTTCGCCGCCCGCATCGCCGGCGGCAATGTCAGGGCGGCGCAGGTGCAGGGGCTGGCCGTCGGGCCGCTGATCGTCGGCTTCACCGCGCTGGCCGGCGGCTTTGCCGGCCTTGCCGGCATGCTGGAGGTCGCGGCCGTGCAAGGCAGCGCCAACGGCTCGCTTGCCGCGGGCTACGGCTATACCGGCATCCTCGTTGCCTTCCTTGCCCGCCACAATCCGCTCGCCATCATCCCCGTCGCCATCCTGCTTGGCGGCATCGATGCATCCGGCGGCCTGATCCAGCGCCGCATGGATCTGCCCGACGCAACCGTTCTGGTGCTGCAGGGCATGCTCTTCATCGTCATCCTGTTCAGCGAGACCTTCTACGGCCGCTTCAAGCTCTTCAACCCCGATCTCTGGCAGAGGAGCGCGTGATGGAGACGACCGACATCGGGCTGTGGGGCGTGCCGCTCGCCATGCTGGGCGGCGCCATCCGCGTCTCCACCCCCTTCATCTTCGTCTCGCTCGGCGAGGCCATCACCGAGCGGTCCGGCCGCATCAATCTCGGTCTCGAGGGCACGCTGGTGTTCGGCGCCATGAGCGCCTACGCGGTCGCGGTGATGACCGGCTCGCCATGGCTCGGTCTTTTGGCCGCGGCCGCCGCCGGCCTCTGCTTCGGCCTCTTCCACGGCTGGATCTGCAAGTTCCCGAAGGTCAACGACATCGCCATCGGCATCGCCCTGATGCTATTCGGCACGGGGTTGGCCTTCTTCTTCGGCAAACCCTTTATCCAGCCCTCGGCGCCCGACCTGCCGGCGATCCCCTTCGGCGCCTGGTCCGACATCCCGCAGGTGCAGGCGGCGCTCAACGTCAACGTGCTGTTCCTGATCGGCGCCGCGCTGGCCGTCTTGCTCTGGTGGGCCTTCCGCAACACGCGCATCGGCCTGATCGTGCGCGTGGTCGGCGACAGCGCCGACGCCGCCCGCGCCATGGGCCTCAACCCCAACACCGTGCGCCTGCTGGCCACCGGCGTCGGCGGCGCGCTGGCCGGCATCGGCGGCGCCTACCTGTCGCTCTACTATCCCGGCAGCTGGACCGAGCGCATATCGTCCGGCCAGGGACTTATGGCGGTGGCGCTGGTCATCTTCGCGCGCTGGAACCCGCTCGGCTGCTTTGCCGCGGCACTGCTGTTCGGCGGGGCCGGCGCGCTCGGCCCGGCGCTGCAGTCGGTCGGCGTAACGCAAGGCTACTACCTCTTCTATGCCGCGCCCTACATCCTCACCCTCGTCATCATGATCGCCACGTCGTCGCCGAGCCGCACGCTCGCCGGCGCGCCCGGCGAACTGTCCATCACCAAGTGACCATCCCATCAGAACCGCTCGCGAGACGGGAGTTATTGCCATGAACGCCAGAGCCGAGATCACCCAGCGCTACATCGACGCCGATCCCTATCCCTGGCCCTACAATGGCGATCTGCGGCCGGACAACACGGCGCTGATCATCATCGACATGCAGACCGATTTCTGCGGGCCCGGCGGCTATGTCGACCATATGGGCTACGACCTGTCTCTGGTCCGCGCGCCGATCGAACCGATCAAGGCGGTGCTCGCCGCCATGCGGGCCAAGGGTTACACCATCATCCACACGCGCGAGGGCCATCGCCCCGACCTCGCCGATCTGCCCGCCAACAAGCGCTGGCGCTCGCGCCGCATCAATGCCGGCATTGGCGACCCTGGTCCGTGCGGACGCATCCTGGTGCGCGGCGAGCCGGGCTGGGACATCATCCCGGACCTTTATCCGGCCGAGGGCGAACCGATCATCGACAAGCCGGGCAAGGGCTCGTTCTGCGCCACTGATCTCGAGCTGATCCTCAACCAGCGCGGCATCGACAACATCGTGCTCACCGGCATCACCACCGATGTGTGCGTGCACACCACCATGCGCGAGGCCAACGACCGCGGCTTCGAGTGCGTGATGCTGGAGGATTGCTGCGGGGCGACCGACTACGGCAACCATCTGGCGGCGATCAAGATGATCAAGATGCAGGGCGGCGTGTTCGGCGCCGTCTCGAACTCCGCCGCGCTCGTCGCGCAACTGCCGTGAGGAGCCGGCGATGAGCGGAACGCACGCAAAGGCGATCGGCGTCGAGACCATCGGCATGACCATGCGCTTCGGCGCCCTCACGGCGCTGGATGACGTCTCCATCAAGGTGCCGGCGGGCTCCTTCCATGCCCTGCTCGGCGAGAACGGCGCCGGCAAGTCGACGCTGGTCAAATGCATGATGGGCTTCTATCACCCGACGTCGGGCGACATGCTGGTCGACGGGCGTCAGGTCGCGATCGCCAGCCCCAGGGATGCCTCGGCGCTCGGCCTCGGCATGGTCTATCAGCATTTCACGCTCGTGCCGTCGCTGACAGGCGCCGAGAACCTGGTCATCTCGCGCGAGAAGGTGCCGGGCGTCATCGACTGGCGCAAGGAGCGCACAGCGCTTGCCGCTTTCATGAGCGGCATGCCGTTCAAGGTGCCGCTCGATGTCAAGGTGGCCGAGCTTGCCGCCGGCGAGAAGCAGAAGCTGGAGATCATCAAGCAGCTTTATCTCGGCCGCAATTTCCTGGTGCTGGACGAGCCGACATCCGTGCTCACCCCGGGGGAGGCGCAGGAGGTGCTCGGCCTTGTGCGCGGCATGACGAGGGCCGGCGACCTCACCGTGCTGATGATCTCGCATAAATTCCACGAGGTCACGGCATTCGCCGACGACATCACGGTGCTGCGCAAGGGCAGGCTCACCGGAACCGGCAAGGTCTCCGATCTGTCGCACAGGGAGATGGCGGCGATGATGATCGGCGACCAGCCGATCGCGGCGCTCGACAGCCGCGCCGAGCCGATGCCGGACGCCGAGATCGTGCTCAAGGTGAAAGCGTTGAAGGCGCCCGACCGCACCGGCCTCAAGTCGATCGACATCGCGGATCTCGGCGTGCGCTCGGGTGAGGTCGTCGGCATCGCCGGCATTTCCGGCAACGGCCAGAAGGAATTCCTGGAAGTGCTGGCCGGGCAGCGCCCGCGCAATGGTGGCGAGGTGATGGTGCGCGGTGCCGCCTATGCCGCGACGCGCGCCGAGGCGCGCGCGCTGAATGTCCGCCTCATCCCGGAGGAACCGCTGAAGAATGCCTGCGCGCCGAGGATGACGGTCGCCGAGAACATCGCCTTCCGCACCTTCGACGTGGACGGCAACGGCAAGCCGGTGAGCTGGATCAGCGCCGGCGCCATCAAGGCGTTCAGCGCCCGTCTGGTCGAGCAGTTCAAGGTCAAGACGGCATCGCTCTCCTCGCCGATCGCGTCGCTGTCGGGCGGCAACGTGCAGCGCGCCGTGCTCGCCCGCGAGCTCACCGGCGAGGTCGACCTGCTCATCGTGTCGAACCCCTGCTTCGGCCTCGATTTCTCCGCCGTCGCCGAAATTCGCGCCCGCATCATGAAGGCGCGCAACGCGGGCGCCGCGGTGCTGTTGATGTCGGAAGACCTTGACGAGCTGCTGGAACTTTCGGACCGCATCCTGGTCATGTCCGATGGCGCGCTCGTCTATGAGACGCCGATCGCGCAGGCGAGCGTGCAGACCATCGGCGAGCACATGGCAGGGCACCACTGATGGCGGAAATCGACGCACAGCCCTTCGCCTTCGCCTTCAGGCCCGAAACGACGGCGCTCATCGTCATCGACATGCAGCGCGACTTCGCCGAGCCGGGCGGCTTCGGCGCCAGCCTCGGCAACGACGTCAGCCGGGTCACGGCGATCGTGCCGACGGTGAAGCGGCTGATCGAAGGCTTCCGTGCGGCCGGCCTGCCGGTAATCCACACCATGGAGTGCCATAGGCCCGACCTATCCGACCTGCCGCCCGCCAAGCGCGACCGCGGCAATCCCTCCATCCGCATCGGCGATGACGGCCCGATGGGGCGCGTGTTGATCGCGGGCGAGCCGGGCACGGCGATCCTCGACGAACTAGCGCCTTTGCCCGGCGAGATCGTCATCGAGAAACCCGGCAAGGGCGCCTTCTACGCGACCGGCCTCGGCGACGACCTGAAGCGGATCGGTGCCCGGCAACTGGTCTTCGCCGGCGTGACGACCGAGGTCTGCGTGCAGACGACGATGCGCGAGGCAAACGACCGCGGCTATGAATGCCTGGTCGCCGAGGATGCGACGGAGAGTTACTTTCCTGAATTCAAGGCGGCCGCGCTCGCCATGATCAGGGCGCAGGGGGCGATCGTCGGCTGGACGGCGACCACCGATCAGGTCCTCGAGGGAATTGCGAATGCCTAATCTGAGCTTTGCCGGCCTCGTCGACGGCGGCTGGCGTGATCTGGCATTCGAGCCTTTCCGCGATGGCGTCACGGTGCACTGGCTTCTCAGGGGCGGGCCGGTCGAACCGTCCGTCGCGGTGCTCCGCTACCAGCCGGGCGCCGGCGTGCCGCGCCACCGCCATGCCGGGCTGGAGACGATCGTCGTGCTGGAAGGCACCCAGAGCGACGAGAACGGCGACTATCCGGAGGGCAGCGTGATCCTCAATCCGGTCGGCACCGAGCATTCGGTGTGGACGAAGGATGGCTGCGTCGTGCTGATCCAGTGGGACCTGCCGGTGATCATTCTGGGGGACACGAAATGAACGACATCCGCTTCGACATCGGCAGCCTGCACGCGGCCTACCGGGCCGGTACCGACATAGCCGAGGTGATCGATACGGCATTGGCCCGCATCGAGGCGGCCGGCGATCCCGGCATCTTCATCCACCTGGCGACGAGGGCGGAGTTGCTGTCGCAGGCCGAAGCGCTCGGTCCGTTCGATCCCGTGGCCAAGCCGCTCTGGGGCATCCCCTTCGCCGTCAAGGACAATATCGATGTCGCCGGCATGCCGACCACGGCGGCCTGCGCCGAATTTGCCTACACGCCAGAAAAGGACGCCACGGTGGTGGCGCGGCTCAAGACCGCGGGCGCCGTGGTCTTCGGCAAGACCAATCTCGACCAGTTCGCCACCGGCCTTGTCGGCGTGCGCACGCCCTGGCCGATCCCAAGGAATGCAGTCGATCCGAAACTCGTGCCGGGCGGCTCCTCTTCCGGCTCGGCGGTGGCGACGGCGCGCGGCATCGTTTCCTTCGCGCTCGGCACCGACACCGCCGGCTCCGGGCGCATTCCCGCCGGCCTCAACAACATCGTCGGGCTGAAGCCGACGATCGGCGCGCTGTCGACGACGGGTGTCGTACCGGCCTGCCGGACGCTCGACTGCGTCTCGGTCTTCGCGTTGACGGTCGACGACGCCTATGCGGTGTTCTCGGTCGCCGCGGCGCACGATGCCGCCGATCCCTATTCGCGCGCCGTCGCCGTCCAGCCCCTCGCCGTCCCACCGCCGGTGCTGACCATCGGCATCCCGGCAAAGGCCGACCTGAAGTTCTTCGGGGACACGTCGATGCAGGCCGGGTTCGACGCCGGTCTTGCCGCCCTGGAAGCGCTCGGCGCCAGGCTTGTCGAGATTCCGTTCGGCGACTTCTACGCCACCGCCGACCTGCTCTATGAGGGCGCCTGGGTGGCGGAGCGGTATGCCGCGATCCGCGATTTCTTCGAGGCGAACGAAGCGGCCCTCCATCCGGTGACACGCAGGATCATCGGCGGCGCCAGGAACCTGTCTGCCGCCGATGCTTTTCGCGGGTTTTATGCCTTGCAGGCCTACAAGGCGCGGCTCGCTCCGGTCATCGCTTCCCTTGACCTGTTCTGCGTGCCGACCGCCCCGACCCACTACACCGTCGATGCCGTGCTTGCCGATCCGATCGCGACCAACAGCCGGCTGGGGACCTACACCAATTTCGTCAATCTGCTCGACATATGCGGCATCGCCGTGCCGGCCGGCACGCGCGACGACGGCCTGCCGATGAGCGTGACCCTGCTCGCGGCCGCAGGGCGCGACGGTCTCGTCGCGGCGGTCGCGCGCGATCTCCACGCCGCGAGCGGCCTCGCCCTCGGCGCGACCGGCTGGCGGCAGTCAAGCGCGCGGCCTGCCGGCGCGGCGGCCGAGGACGGTACGATCGAGCTGGTGGTGGTCGGAGCGCATCTTTCGGGAATGCCGCTCAACGGCCAATTGAAGGAGGCCGGCGCATGCTTCTGCAGGTCGGCGCGGACAGTGCCTTCCTATAAGCTCTATGAGCTCGCCGGCCAGACCCCGCCCAAGCCTGGGCTGGTCCGGGTCGGCAGTGGTGGCGCGGCGATCGAGGTCGAGGTCTGGCGGCTTTGCGCCGACGCCTTCGGCCGTTTCGTCGCCGCCATCCCGTCGCCGCTCGGCATCGGCACCATCGAACTCGACGACGGCACCTCGGCGAAGGGTTTCCTGGCCGAGAGCGCCGGCCTGGCGGCGGCCACGGACATCTCTGTCTACGGCGGCTGGCGCAGCTACGTCGCCAGGACGAACGAGATTCAACCTCGATTGGAGAGCGCTCCCGCCAACTGACCGGACGCGTCGGACCGCGGAACAGCTTTCAGCTCGTCTCCCAGGGAAGAGACGTGCCGGTCGACGTCAGGCCAGTTCGAACCGCTCCACGGCGCGCATGATGCCGCGTAGCTCGGCAAGACCCTTCAACCTGCCGATCAGCGAATAGCCGGGATTGATCTTCGTCTTGCCGATGTCGTCGGCGAGCAGATGACCATGATCCGGCCGCATCGGAATGCGCCAGTCGGAGCGGCCCTCCTCGCGCCGGCGCGCCTCCTCCTTCATCAGCGCCAGGATGACTTCGGCCATGTCGGTCGAACCTTCCAGATGCTCAGACTCGTAGAAGGAGCCGTCCTTTTCGCGCGTCACGTTGCGCAGATGCGCGAAATGGATTCTCGGTCCGAACTCCTCGATCATCGCGACGAGGTCGTTGTCGGCGCGCACGCCGTAGGAGCCGGTGCAGAAGGTAAGCCCGTTCGATGGGCTGTCGACCGTCCCCAGGACGAAACGCGCGTCATCGGCGGTGGAAACCACGCGCGGCAGGCCGTAGAGCGAGAAGGGCGGGTCGTCGGGATGGATGCACATGCGCGCGCCGACTTCCTCGGCGGCCGGGATGATCTCCTTCAGGAACCAGGCGAGGTTGGCGCGCAGTTCGGCCGGGCCGATCGCGGCATAATCGGCGAGCGCATCGCGCATAGTTTCGCGATTGTAGGTCCGCTCGGTGGCCGGCAGGCCGGCGATCAGATTGCGCTCGATCCTGTCGATGTCGTCGCTGCTCAAGGTCTTGAGCCGCGCTTCCGCTTCCTCGAGCCGCGCCGGGCTGTAGCTTGCCTCGGCGTTCGGCCGCTTCAGCACGAAGACATCATAGGCGGCGAAGTCGAGCGCATCGAAGCGCAGCGCATAGCCCGTGGTCGGCAGCCGGTACATCAGATCGGTGCGGGTCCAGTCGACGACCGGCATGAAATTGTAGCAGATCGTGGAGATGCCGGCCTTGGCCAGCGCCCAAATCGTGTCCTTGTACCAGCCCGCGTAACGTTCCCGTTCAGGCGCGCCGGTCTTGATCGAGTTGTGGACCGGAATGCTTTCCACCACCGACCATGTAAGGCCCGCCGCCTCGATGATGCGCTTGCGCTCCAGGATGGCATCGAGCGGCCAGGCGCTGCCGTCATAGATGTCGTGCAGCGCCGTCACGATGCCCGTGGCACCAGCCTGCTTGATGTGGTCGAGCGTGACCGGATCGTTCGGGCCATACCAGCGCCAGCATTGTTCCATGACTGCCTCTTTCATGCGGTTGCGACCGACCTTATTGTCGGATGACAACGGCCGTCAAATCAGGTCAATGACGTCGACTGCGGAAGAGATAACGATGAAGCGGTTGGGGAGACAGGCGAGCTCTCGCTTGCGACGGCGCGCGTTGACCGTCTATCGTGCTGCCATAAGAACCCGCCGGCCAGATGTCACGGCGGCGGATAGATTTCAGGACGAATGAAGTACGCAGCCAATGGCCGACAAATCGCAATTCGGACTGACCGCTGTCGATACCGTTCCACTGCATGAGAAAGTCTATCTTGAGCTCGTGCGGGCCCTGATGTCGGGCCAGTTGCAGCCTGGCCAGAGGCTGACCTCGCGCAAGCTCGCCAAAGAGCTCGGTACCTCCGACATGCCGGTGCGCAGCGCCTTCACCCGGCTGCAGGCGCTGAGGGCGTTGAGCCCGATGCCGAACGGCAGCGTCGAGGTGCCGCTGATTTCGGCCGAGCGCTTCTCGCAATTGACCGCGGTGCGCACCATCCTGGAAGGCACGGCGACCGAACTTGCGACAAAGCGCATCAACGGCAACAATCTGCGCGCGATCCGGCGCCACTGTGCCGAACTAACCGAAGCCGCCCGCAATGGCGGGATCGAAAACTATCTGCGCAAGAACCACGACTTCAAATTCTCGATCTACCGCCATTGCGGCAACGAACAAATGATCTTCCTCATCGAGACGGTGTGGATGCAGGTTGGGCCTTTCTTGCGAAACCTGCATATCGGCTTCGAGGACGATCTCGCCGGCATCCTAGGCATCGACTACCACGAGGAGGTCGTGGCGGCGATCGAGGCAGGCGACGGCGAGCGGGCGCGTAAGGCGATCGTGCGCGACATTGATGAGGGCGCCACGCATATCCTCGCGCAGGTGAAGTTCCCCGAACTGCGCCACTAACCAACGCGCGCCGAATCCGGCTTGGCTTTCGCAGGCCATATCGCTATGTTGCGATCGCAGATCGCGAATATGGACCTGAAATGCCGCCCGATATCCCAGCTAGTGACTTGAAAAAATGAAGAAAAGCCATTCGGCGACAGCCGATGCGGCCTTCATAAACTCACAAGCTGAAAATTGGATATCGTAGCCTGCAAAGGCTACAGCGCCTAAAAAGGGGCTGGAAATTGAGCGATGCGATCACGGACGTTTTGAACTGGCTTGAAAGCAGGAAGGACATCCAGAGCCTGAGGGCGGCGGTGTGCGACCTGAACGGCATCATGCGCGGCAAGCGCAT
>RXJA01000404.1 GCA_003963455.1 Hyphomicrobiales bacterium | reverse complement strand
CAACCGCGGTATTTCGCTCAGGATCGCTGCCTTCTTGTCGTCCATGACCGCTTGTTTCGTGGTCGCTTTCCATCCCGATAGAACGCGCCTTCCCGGCGCGGTGCAAGCAGTCAGCGCGAAGCGGCCGAACCGCCGCGTTACCCAAGCACGAGAATAACGACGGTGGCTGGGGATTTATTCCATGCCTGCGCGAGCCTCTTTGAGTGGCGAAGAGCGGCCGCTTGAAAATTTCTTCAGCCAGCGTATATCCATGGTCGTATATTCCGTATATTCATATTGGAATATACGCTATGGAGGTTGAATTGTCTTTGTATATTCGCGACGACGAGGTCGATGCGCTGGCTCGCCAGCTACAGTCAGCCATAAAGGCGCCTACGAAGACGGAAGCGGTGCGAATCGCACTCAAGCGTGAACTTGAACGCGCCCATGCTGTCCTTCCACTGAGCGAACGTATCAAGAAATTTCAGGACGCTCTCAAGGCGCTTGGTCCAGACGACCCGGACTTCGACATGAAGAAATTCATGGACGAAGGATGGGGCGATCTCTGATGTTTCTCGATGCCTCCGCTATCATTGCGATCATTTCGGAAGAAGCAGATGCACACCGTCTTCTCAACAGAGTCGACGCTGCCGAGAAGCTCTATTTTTCACCGAGCGCCGCGTTCGAGGCGATCATTGGGATAGCTCGCAGGAAATCCGTAGCTGAACGCGGCGACCAGGTTCCGACGCCACCGGCCCTGATCGAACAATGCCAAACGATCGTCCTAGGCTTTCTGGCCGAACTCAAGGCCGTGGAGATTCCGCTGGACACGAAGGTTCGAGAACTCGCGGTCAAGTGCGCCCACGACTATGGGCGATATGTCGGCCATCCTTCCAAACTCAATTTCGGCGACTGCTTCAGCTATGCTTGCGCCAAAGCCTACCGCGTACCTTTGCTGTACAAAGGGAATGATTTCTCGCAGACCGATCTAGCCTGATCCATCCGAGCGGGATTTCGCCGCCCGCGTCAACAGCCGCTGGTAGAACAGCCCGATGCCGATCAGCACGGCGCCGAGGCCGATGAAGGACAGCGCGCGCAGCACGCCTTCTAGCTCCGACATGTCGAAGAGGAAGACCTTGACCACCGCGACCGCGATCAGCACCGCGGAGGCGATGCGCAGCACCTGCGATTTCAGCCATACGCCTGCGGTGAGCAGCGCCACGCCGATGACCAGCCAGAGCGCCGAATAGGTGTAGGTCTCGAGCTGGCCGAGCCCGCTCCACAAGGCGATGAACTCTCCCTTGAACAGGCGTCGCACCGAGAGCGTGGCATAGGCGAAGGCAAGCAGCGCGGCGATCAGCGCCAGCATTGCTGAATACCATCGCGGGCGCTTGTCGCGTACATAGAGCGCCAGCGCGCCGGCGGCGATCGCCGGCAGCAGGTAGGCGAGGAACAGGAGGTTGAAGACCGGGATCGTGCCGGTCGACTCGTCCGTCAGCAGCGGGTTCAGCACCACGAAATGCTGAATGGCGATCAAGCCCGCCGACACCACGCCGGCCGCCAATGAGCCATAGCGCAGCACCGAACTTGGCGAACGCATGTCGATGGCGACCATTATGGCGCCGGCGCCGAGCGCGATCAGCGTGTAGATCGCCTGTTCGGCAAGCGTCACCGCGCCGGTGTCGATGACGCCGCCATGCATGGCGTGGCGCACCAGCATGGCGATGGTGAGCAGCGCGAACAGCGCCGCGGCCGCCTCCATGGCAAGCCGCGGCCGTCCGTTGGTGGTGCGGGCGAGCTGCCAGGCGGCGAAGCCGAAGGCGAGCGCCGGCAGGCCATAACCCGGCAGCAGCCAGTTGAAGACCGGCGTCCTGGACAGGAATTCAGCGCCGACGATGGTCGGATCGAAGGCGACGCGGCAAAGCACGGCAACCGCCGCGCCCACCGCGATCCAGCCCAGCACGGGATAGGAGCGCCAGCGCGTGGCCAGCGCGGGGACGATCGCGGCGGCGGCGAGCAGCACGGTCGTCCAGCCCGAACCGAAGGCCATGTGCAGCATGAGCAGGCCGGCAACGCCGGCGCCGCCGAGCGCGAACGACACGGCCGGGCCGCCCGCCAGCGGCGGGTCCTCGGCGCGCGCGATCCATTCGCCGCCTGCGGCGAGGACCAGCACCAGCAGCAGCGCCGGCAAGGCGTAACCGAGGTCGCGGTCGATATCGCCGAAGGTCAGCCACAGCGCGGTGAGCACCACCAGCGGAACAATGACGCCCCAGGCAGCCCAGCAGGCCGCACGTATCGGAGCGGTGGTCGCGAAGCGGCGCGCCGCCCAGAAACCGGCGGCGAGGAAGACCAGGCCAAGCGCGATGCCGATGCGGAAAGTGAGTGTGTCGGCCGACGCCAAAGGCTGAGCGTCCAGCCCGACATCGAGCGCATCGGCGCCGATCGTGGCGGGCGGGATGATGCCGAGATAGATCAGCACGGTCGCGACGCCGGCGGCAAAGACAAGCGGAAGCGCGCGCGGCCGGTAGAGCGCCGCCGCGACCAGCGCAACCAGCAGGACGGCGCCGTGCAAGGCATTGCCGGCGCTGGCAAAAACCGGATCGACGGACAGGCCCAGCGCGCTCAAGGCGATGAAGAAACCGGGCACGATGGATGGCCAGTCGAAGCCACGCGCCGCCGCGTCGCGGCCAGCGACCAAGAAAAGACCGAGCCAGACACAGGCAAGCACGGCGAGCGTTGCTAGGCTGATGAACAGGACGGCGACGAGGTTCACTTCCGGCGCGTCGACCATATAGAAAATGGTCCAGATGCCGGTGCCGGCGAACGCAGCCGCCACGAGCGCCTTCCAGTCGCGGATACGGGCGGTTGCAGCGCTCGCCGCGAGCACGATCGCCAGATAGACGAACAGCGCCCAGGGATTGGGCGCCTGCGAGGCGACCAACGCCGGCGTGACCATGGCGCCGACGAGGCCGATGCCGGCCAGCGCCAGGCCATGCACCAGCGAGGCGCAAATGGTCGCGACGCCGATGACGCCAAGCAGCGCGAAGGCGGTCGCCGGACCGATGAAGCCATAGATGCCATGCGCCGCGTAGACCGTTCCGAACAGGATGAAGGCGCCGGCGGCCGTGAGGATCGAGGGGATATAGGCGCCGGCCGCGCCCTGCACCGGCACCTTGAAGCCGGTGCGGCGGATGAATTCAGCGCCGGCGATCAGCGCCATGCCGAGGATGCCGGCCATGGCGAGGCGCACGCCGGGGCCGAAGATACCGGCCTCGATGGTGTAGCGGATCAGGAACAAGCCACCCAACGCAAGCGCGATGCCGCCAACCCAGACGGCCCAGCGCGTGCCAAGCGCCGTCTCCACGTCGGTCCGGCGCGCCGCCTTGGCGGGCGACCCTGCCGCGGGCGTCTCAGCTACGGTGGCGGGTTGCGCCGATTCCGCCGATTCTGATGACTCGACGGATCGCGCCGCGGCCGCCTGGGCCTTCGTCCATGGTCCTGCCGCTACCTCCTCTTCGGCCGGCTCGGGCTTCGCGGCGATCTCTCCGTCAGCCGACTGCGCGGCAGGCGCCAGGGCTGCCTCGGGAAGCCCCTCCCGGGCGGCGTCGGCCGCCTTGGGGGCGGACAATGAAGCGCCCGACTGCACCAGGCCGCGCAGGGCACCGAGCTCGCGCTCGACCAGCGCGATGCGGTTCTGCTGGCGTGAAACGATGACGAAAAGAGCTATGACGGCGGCAATGGCGATCAGGCTGAAAAACATGGTGGTTTCCCTCAAAACCAGACCGGTCGTGGCCAACAAATGCGGCGATGAGACGGCCGGTGCAAATCAGCGTCTTGCCGACTAACAAGATCGAGCATGTTTCGTGGACGATTGCCAGCAACTTGCCGGCTTGTCCAACGCCGGACTGCCGAGGCTGCCAGCGTGATCGCGTGACGTCGGCCGCGAAATACTCGTGCTATTCTGGTGCGATCAAAAGGAATGCCGTGAGGTGACCGATGCCGCAGCGAAGTGCCGGCCTGCTGATCCACAGGCACATAGGCGGTGTGTTCGAATTCCTGCTCGTCCATCCGGGCGGGCCGTTCTGGGCAAGAAAGGATGAAGGCGCGTGGTCGATCCCGAAGGGGCTGATCGGCGACAACGAGGATGAGCTCGAAGCCGCCAAGCGGGAAGCCGGGGAAGAGCTCGGCGTCGCCATCGACGGCGACTTCCAGCCGCTTGGCAGCTACAGGCAGCCGGGCGGCAAGATCGTGGTGGCGTGGAGCGTCGAGGCCGATATCGACGCGAATGCCATCAAGAGCAACATGTTCACCATGGAGTGGCCGCCGAAATCGGGGAACATGAAAGCGTTTCCCGAGGTGGATCGAGCCGGCTGGTTCACGCTGCCCGAAGCCGGCCGCAAGATCCTGAAAGGCCAGCGCGCGATGCTCGACGATTTCCTGGGGCGGCGTGGCGCCGGCTAGAGCAATTCCAGGAAAAGTGTGAGCGGTTTTCCGTTCGGAATTGCGTAAAAACAAAGAGATAGTGCATTTCACCGTTTCCGTGAAACGGTGAAATGCACTAGGTGCCTGCCCAGCTATCCCGCTTCGCCCGCAACCGCCTTTACTGAGGCATGATGCCGGCGCAGCGCGGCCAGGAAGCCGGCGCGGGCGTCGGGCGGCTCGAGGCCGCGCGGCTCGTAGACATGGCGGGTGAAGAAGAAGCCGCTCAGCCGGAACGCATCCTCAAGCGCTGCCGCGTCGGCGCGCAGGCCGGAGCCGCGCTGCAGGAAGGCCGGCAGCGCCAGCATCTTGTCGTGCCAAGGGGCTCCCGCCCCGCGCGAGACGGCGCGTCCGGATTTCGGCGAGACATAGGCGAGGTCCTGCCTGGCGCCGGTCGCGGCGCATTGGCTAAGATCGAGACCGAAGCCGAGTTCATCTAGGATGAGCAGTTCGAAGCGCGCCACGAGCTCACCCGCCGCGTCGGCATCGTCGAGATGCGAGATCATCACGGCAAGCGCCTCGTAGAGGCCGCCATGGGCATCGCGCTCGGGCAGGAGTCTCAGATGCGCGGCCATGGTCTGCAGGCCGTAGACGGCGACGGCGCTGTCCATCAGCCGCGCGGCATTCATCTCGATCGCCTCGGCCTGGAAGACGCCGAGATGCTCGTCGAGCCGCGCCCGCCACAAAAGGTCGACGCGGTTGCCGGGCTGCAGCACCGGCTGCTGCCTGCGCGAGCGCCCTCCCCGCACCAGGCCGAGATGGCGGCCATGGGTGCGCGTCATCACCTCGAGGATGGCGCTGGTTTCGCCATGCCTGCGGGTGCCGAGAACGATTCCCTCGTCGCGCCATTCCATACGCTGAGCTTTTCACCTGTTGGGTGATGAAATCAAGGACACGAGCGGCCCGCCAGCCAATGGTCGGCTTTCGGGGTCGTTGGCCGGGGGCCGTCGTGCCGGCGGCAAGCCGGCGCACTATCCGGCTGACAAGGACGCCAGGGCGGTCACAGCCCCAGTGCCTCAGCGACCCGTTCCTGGAAATACTGCACTCCCCGCTCATGCCGCCCCGAAAGCGGGCCGGAGCTATAGGCCCCTGCGGCATAGTTGCGATGCGTATCGGCGCAGATGGTGTAGTCCTCGCGTACCACGGCCAGGGTGCCTTGCACGGATTTCGCCCTGTTCTCGGATGCTTCCGCGGAGGTGTCGGCAAAGAAGAAATGGTAGTGCTGGTCTGTGTGATGCGGTGAGGTCGGGTTGATCCGGCTAACGTTCATGCCGCCATCGAAAAGCGACAGCGTCCAGTTCGGCCACATCCAAAGCCATTTGCCGCGATAGAACAGACCGTCTTTCGGCGGTGCGGTCATCCGGACATAACCGGGATGTGCGGTGGTCTGGAAAGCTTCGAAGTCGATGGCAGCGTAGAACGAGGGATGCGTGCCAGGGATGTGGTAGCCTTCGACGAAATTGTCGGTGTAGATCTTCCAGTTCGCCGCAAAGCTGACAGTGGCCTGATCGGTGGCTGCATAGGTCTCCAACGGCTCGTCCGCCAGTTCGGCGGGCAGAGAGCCAAGTTGATCCAGAAGACTTTCCTTCGGGTCGAGTGCCGCGAAGAGCAGTCCGCGCCATTCGGACAACTGCACCGTCTCCAGCGGCCAGTCCTCGGCGATGATCGCGGGATCCTTGCCATACCACGGGGCCTGCACCAGCCGTCCGGTGTCGGCGAAGGACCATTTGTGATAGGGACAAACGATCAGCCCACATTTGCCCGCGCCATCGGCCAGAAGTTTCGCCCCCCGGTGGCGGCAGACGTTCTTGAAACCGCGCAAGGTACCGTCGCGGCCCCGGATGGCGAAGATCGGCATGCCGGCTATGTCGATGGCAAGGTATTGACCGGACGTAGCGACCGAGGCGACAGGCCCCATGAACTGCCAGGTGTGCGCGAAGATGTTGCCCCGTTCCTGCTGCCAGATATCATCGCGCACATAAAGCGAAGGGTCCAGGTTCAAGTATTGCACGGGCGGAGTGTCGAGTGGCGGGTTGTCGGGTCGCAAGATGTCCGGCGTCATAGGCTAACCTCGATTTGCTGCAATCCTGTCTCAAGCGGGGCCACATCGCAAGGGAATGGGCTCTGCTGCGCACAGCCTGTAAGCCGGCGTGCAATTTTGCTCTAACGCGGATTTGCTGAAGCCGCGGTTCATTTCCAATTCGCCGACCTAGTTGTTGACCGCGATCAACACGTCGGATGCCTTAACCGCAGCACAGGTTCCAGGCCGACGTCACGCCCAGTTCGTCGTCCGTCTGATGGACGGCCGGTATCAGAATGGTGCGGTTCGCGCGCGAACGACGAAGATGGGGTTGTCAGCTGACAAGGCAAACTTCAACCGATGACTGTGCTCGAACGGCAGCTTCCCGACGAGCGCTTCATCGAAGCAGACCGTCCGGATGCGGCCCCAATCAAGACGTTGGGCCATCGGTGGCCAGCTCCCGGCGCCAGGCGATCTTTCGGCCCCCGCGCCGTTGCCTGTCGCTTAATTGGTCACAATGTGGATGAGCGCGGCTTGCCCGGCTTACCCCGGAAACTCCAGCCCCATCTCGCGATAGGTCTCGGGGTCGTCGCCCCAGTTCTCGCGCACGGATAGCCCATCGAGCAAGCCAGAGGTTGCGGCTAAGCCAAAAGGGGCATCGAACAATTTTTCCTTGAACGGCCTGAGTAAGCTGAGAAGCCATCAGTTGCCCTATTTCAGCTTGGCAAATACTCCCGGCTCCAGCTTTCGCTGATCACACCAGATGCGACAAGGGCGTCGATCTTGGCAGCCGCGAAACCTAAGCTTTCCATGACCGTTCTGGTCGAGGCGCCATACTTCTCCGCAGGCGGCAAAGCGTAGACCTTTCCGATCGCCGGGCGTATCGCGTACGGATCAAGCTGCGTCACCACATGTCCGCTCGGGTGATCGTGGTAGACCGAGAATGAATAGCTGCCATTGCCCGTTCCCGGGGCGTTGTCCGCCGGCCGCGAATTTCTCGCCCTGATCGTCTCGATATTCTCGCAAATGGCCGCTCCTATATCCGCCGCCCTGAAGCGGGTCAGCCATGTTTCGGCGGCATCTCTCACCAGCGCTCCCGTCAGGTAGTGCAAGCGGTCTTCCCTTGGCGCCCGCGCGATCCCCTCCAACCCCTCCACTTTCGCCAGGCGTGGAATGTCCGTCTCCGAAGCACTCAGCAGGAGGCTTTGCCCGGATGCTGTATTGTAGATATGCGTGAGGGCGTCATTGCCCTTGACCTGAGGCCCAGCGGCTTCGTCGAATGGCGCGCGCGCCTGGTAGTCGTAGCAGAACGGCATCTGCGCAAGGCCCGCCAGTGCGGAAAGCGAGGTTCGCGCCCGCCCGACCCGTCCGGTCCTCGACCTTTGATAGAGGGCCGCGCCAACGCCGAGCGCGGCCCCGAAGCCACACATCACATCGATCGTGCCGACATGGGCATGCTCTTCGGGTGTCTCCATGGAGCCGCCAAACCGCAACATGATACCGGTCGCCGCCTGCACGAGGTCGTCATAGCCGAGATAGTCGGTGCGTGGTCCGCGACGCACGCCGCCGAAGCAGTCGAGCTGGCAAAAAATCGCGTTCGGATTGAGCGCCCGGAGACCGTCGACATCGAGCCCCTTGCTCCTGACTTGTCGCTCGGTCGCATTCCAGACGATGACATCGACAGACTTGACGAGCGCTTCGAAGACAGCGCGGCCGTCCGGTGAACTGATATCGGCAAGCACCGAGCGCTTGCCACGCATATGGGTCATGCCGAAGATCACTGTATTCCAGCAGTCATAAAGCGGCTGCGAGGGGTCGATCTTGATGACCTCCGCCCCGAAGCGGGCGAGATAGGAAACTGAATGTGGACCGGCGATGACGTTGCAGAGGTCGAGGACCCGCACGCCATCCAGCCATCCCGACTGTTTGTCGCTGGACCGCACCGAAGGCAGTTCGGTCGGGAATGCGGACAGGGCCGAGATTGCCTCATCGAATCCAACCCAACGCCGGGGCATGGGGTTCAACATCGCCTCGCCGCTCTCTTCGAGCCAGGTCATCGGGCCAGGCTGGATCATCCGTCCGTAAACGGGATCGTCGACCTCGATCATCAGGCCGGCGCATTCGGCGTGATCGTCGCTGATCCACTCCTGCAGCCAGCGTTGCGGCGCGCCGGGAAACTGGCCCTTGCCGAAAATGCGCTCCCATTCCTTGGCGGTCCGGGTCAGGAACACTGCCTTCATCCGCGCGGCGATCTTGTCGGCCCAGTGTTTTGGCAAGGGGTAGACGCCGAGCGAGACGTCGGAGGTCCATTCGCTGACAGGAAGATACGTATCGTCTTCCTCTCGCAGCCCTTCGGCGACAAGCTCGTCGTAGAGCCCGAGGGTCTGCAGGCAGCGTTTGGCGTGACGCTTGTGGCTCGGACAGACTACATAGAACATGCGCCCATCCTTGCATTTGTAGCTGCGGTAGAACGGGTCAAGCAGTTCCTGCAGGGCCTCGTAGGAGAGGTCCATAGGCAAGCCTTCGACGCGCCGGCGCTCGATCTCGCGTTCCCGCTGGGTCTTGTAGCGAAGCGGATAGTCGTCGATTTTGATAGAATTGTAGGAGAGACCTTCCATGATCGCGCAGGCGAGCGGTATCTCGATCTGGTCGCCGGTTCCGGTGCGCTCGCGCGCATGAAGCGCCAGTACGGTCGCGGATGCGGCCAACATCGTGCCGTAGGCGGAGGCCAGCGGCAGCGGTGAGAAGGAAGGATTGATACCCATCAGCACACGGTTGAGCCCCATGTCCGTGAAGACGCCCGAAGATGCCGCGATCACGGATTCGAATGCCCGCCAGTCCCTGCGAAGCTGATCGTTGGAAGCAAAGCCTGGGATTGAGACTGCAATCAGTTCCGGTCGCGCCCGGCGGAGTTCGGTGAAATCGATACCGAGGCGGCTGAGCACGCCGGGGCGGAAATTCTCGACGACTATGTCGGCTTGCTCGATCAGGGCCCGTGCCTGCGCCAGCCCCGCCTGGGTCTTGAGGTCGATAGTCACAATCAGCTTGTTTCGGTTGAGCGTGGCATTGGCAGGACTGTCCCACAACGGTCCCGCCGGCGGGTCCACATGCACCACCGTAGCACCGAGATCCCCGAGGATCATCGCCACCGCCGGTCCCGCGACATACTGGCCGAAATCGACCACCTTGACGCCGCGAAGCGGAAGCTTTGAACGCAGCATGCGTGTGGCTTCATCGATTGATTGGGATGTGCCGGAAGTCTTTGTCATGCGTGCCCTTGCGCCTCCCGAAGAATGAAGCCCGCCGCCTTTTCGGCGATCATCAGGGTTGGCGCATTGGTGTTTCCACTGGTGATGCTTGGCATGACGCCAGCGTCCACGACGCGCAGACCCTGCATACCCCTGACGCGCAACCGGCTGTCGACAACGGCCATAGCGTCGCCGTCGCGTCCCATTTTTGTCGTGCCGACCGGGTGGAAAATGGTGTTGGCGATATCGCCCGCGAGCTTCGCCAGTTCCTTATCGCTCTGGAACTCGGTGCCCGGCTTCCATTCAACGGGCCGATACTTTGCAAGTGCCGGCTGCGACATGATGGTACGGATCTGCCGGATGCTGACGGCTGCAATCTCACGGTCTTCGTCGGTGCTCAGATAGTTCGGCGCGATCGCCGGAGCTACGCCGCAATCTTTCGAGCGGATACGCACGCTGCCGCGGCTTGTGGGGTTGAGATTGCAAACACTGGCCGTGATAGCCGGCACCGTGTGCAATGGCTCGCCAAACGCATCGAGGCTGAGCGGCTGCACATGATACTCCAGGTTGGCGTGCGCCTGGCTCTTGTCGGAACGCGTGAAGGCTCCAAGCTGGGAAGGCGACATGCTCATCGGCCCACTGCGCCGCAACGCATACTCGAGGGCGATCTTGGCCTTGCCGAAAAGATTGTTGGCCAGCGTATTGAGGGTTGCCGCGCCACTGACCTTGAACACCGCCCGAATCTGCAGATGATCCTGCAGGTTTTCGCCCACACCCGGCAGGTCCAACGCCACGGCGACCCCATGCTTTTGCAATAAAGCCGCCGGGCCGATGCCGGACAGCTGCAGAATCTGCGGCGAGCCGATCGCGCCGGCCGAGAGGATGACCTCGCCTTCGGCACGCACGGCCACCTCCTGGCCTCCGCGCCGCACGACAACGCCCGCACAGCGCCTTTGCCCTTGTCGTCCCGGCTCGATCAGCAGCCTTTCAACCTGGGCCTCGGTCCAGATGGTGAGATTGGCTCGGTTGCGGGCCGGATGCAAAAAGGCCTTCGATGTGTTCCATCGCCAGCCGGATTTCTGATTGACCTCGAAATACCCCACCCCTTCATTGTCGCCGCTGTTGAAGTCGGTTGATCGTGGAATGCCGGCCTCGACGGCCGCCTCCGCGAAGGCCTCGAGGATTTCCCACTTCAGGCGTTGTTTCTCGATCCGCCATTCGCCACCATGCCCGTGCATGTCGGAGAAGCGGCTGTTGCCTCCAGTGATCGGATCAGCGCCCGCATCGAGACGGTAATGGTCTTCATGGGACTTGAAGTCCGGCAGGACGTTCGCCCATGACCACGCGTCGTCGCCGGTCTGCACCGCCCAATTGGCATAGTCGCGCGCTTGCCCGCGCATGTAGATCATGCCGTTGATGGAGGAACAGCCGCCTAGCGTCTTACCGCGCGGGTATCGCAGGGACCGCCCGTTCAATCCGGCATCGGGTTCGGTCTTGTAAAGCCAATCCGTACGCGGATTGCCGATACAATAGAGATAGCCCACCGGGATGTGAATCCAGGGATAGTTGTCCTTCTTGCCGGCCTCCAGCAAAAGAACCCGTTTGGAAGGATCGCGGCTCAGTCGGTTGGCGAGGAGGCAACCAGCGGAACCGGCACCGACGATGATGTAGTCAAAAGGGTCGTTGTGCATTGCCAGCCATCCTTTCCTCCGCGAAGCGCCGGCAAGCCAAACACCGGTCCCTGGGCGCGTCTACCAACATGACATCTTCTTGCTCCCGGTCCTCCTCTCTGATCCGCGAAGCTGGGGACTGCCCCTAATTGACATCGAAATCGGGCGGCGGACAGGTCGATAAGATTCATTTCAGCATTACTTTTTTCGATAATGTCTGATAATTTCCTCTGAAGTCCTTTGGTGATGAGCTGACCCAGTAACGCGGAAATGCATGACCTTCCACCATTGAAATCATTACGTGTTTTCGAAGCCTGCATCCGCCTTGGCAATTTCACAAGGGCAGCGAGAGAGCTGAATGTCGGGCAGCCGGCTATTAGTCATCAGATCAGCGCGCTTGAACGAGATCTGGGCATCGCTCTGTTCGAAAGACGGGGAGCGCTAACCGTTCCGACCGCGGACGCGCTCGTCTACTATCGCAGCATCGCGGACGGACTTGCTGCTATGGCCAGGGCCAGCAACACGCTCAGAAAGAGCAAACGACCGCCCGGACTGTCGCTAGCAACTTATCCTGGCATTGCCATGTTCTGGCTCATGCCGCGGCTTTCGAAGATAAGACGAAGCCATTCAGATCTACCCATTCGAGTCACAACAGCCGAGCGTGATCAGGACATCCCGCTCGAAGACGTCGACTGCGCGATCCTCTTTGGTGACGGCAATTGGCCAGGCTACGAAAGCCGCCTGCTGATGAGGGAAGTCGTCGTGCCTGTCGCCGCCCCAGCCGTTGCCTCGCGCCTCGCTGGCCGCTCACGAGACGCCATCCTGGAAGCGGGACCGTTGATCCACCTGGAAGATCGCGATCAGCGCTGGTTCACATGGCAGGATTGGCGGGATCAGCGATCGCCAGAGACCCGGAAGGTCGATGTCGGCATTACCGTCACCAATCACGGCATTGCAATTCACCAGACCTTGATGGGCCATGGGATCGCGCTGGGTTGGAAAGGAGTCACGGACGAGTTGGTCGAGAACAAGTTGCTCGTCGCTCTCGATCCGGAACCCCTGTCGTCCGAGCGAGGCTACTATCTTGTCGCGTCGGCTGAGTTTCTGGATACCCGTGCTGGGAAATTGGTTCTTCAAGCACTTTGTGGCGAGGTCAGCCATTGCTGATGAAATGGCGGTTAGCTGATCCAAAGGCTGAATTGGTCACAATGTGGATGAGCGTGGCCTGTCCCGGCTTACCCGGGAAACTCCAGCCCCATCTCGCGGTAGCGCTCGGGGTCGTCGCCCCAGTTCTCGCGCACCTTCACGAACAGGAAGAGGTGCACCTTCTGCTCGAGGATTTCGGCGATCTCCATCCGCGCCGCTTGGCCGATGGCGCGGATCGTCTCGCCCTTGTGGCCGAGCACGATCTTCTTCTGGCTGTCGCGCTCGACATAGATGACCTGCTCGATGCGCACCGAGCCGTCCTTCTTCTCTTCCCATTTCTCGGTTTCGACATGCGAGGAATAGGGAAGCTCCTGGTGCAGCCTCAGATAGAGCTTTTCGCGCGTGATCTCGGCCGCGAGCTGGCGCATCGGCAGGTCGGAGATCTGGTCTTCCGGATAGTACCAGGGGCCCAAGGGAAGCGTCTCGGCGAGATAGTCGAGCAAGTCCTTGCAGCCGGAGCCGGTCAGCGCCGACACCATGAAGGTGCGCTTGAACGGCACTTTCTCGTTCGCCGCCGCGGACAAGGCAAGAAGCGTCTCCGGCTTGACGCGGTCGACCTTGTTGAGAACCAGAAGCATCGGCTGCCGGACGTCCTTCAGCCGATCGAGGATGGCATCGGCATCGCCCTTGATGCCGCGCTCGGCGTCGATCAGCAGCACCACGACATCGGCATCCTTGGCGCCGCCCCAGGCGGTGGTCACCATCGCGGTGTCCAGCCGCCGCTTCGGCTTGAAGATGCCCGGCGTGTCGACGAAGACGATCTGGGCGTTGTCATGCGTGGCGATGCCGCGCACGATGGCGCGGGTGGTCTGCACCTTGTGGGTGACGATCGAGACCTTGGCGCCGACAAGCTGGTTGACCAGCGTCGACTTGCCGGCATTCGGCGCGCCGATCAGCGCGACAAAACCGGAGCGCGTCGCGGGGACTTCAGGAGTTTCCGTTTCAGTCATGCCGCGCTCCATACGCCCTCGCGCAGCAAAAGAGTAGTCGCCGCCGCCTGCTCGGCCTCGCGTTTCGAGCGGCCGCTGCCGGTCGCTGGAGCAAAAGCGCCGACCTTGACGCTGACGGTGAACAACGGATCGTGGTCGGGTCCCTCGCGGCCGTCGACGCGATAGGCCGGCACGGCACCTGCGGCTGCCTGGTGCGCCCATTCCTGCAATTCGGTCTTGGCGTCGCGCCGCGCGGCACCGATTGCTTGCGAACGCGGCAGCCAATAGCGATGGATGAACGCACGCGCGGCCTCCAGCCCACCATCAAGGTAAAGCACGGCAATCAGGGACTCCAGCGCGTCGGCGCGCAGATTGGTGCGCTTGCGCCCCTCGAGGTTGCGCACGTCGGAACCGGCGCGGATCAGTTCCGGCAGGCCGATCTCCTCGGCGATGTCGGAGAGCGCCTCGGCATTGACCAGCGCGTTGAGGCGCAGCGAAAGCTCGCCCTCGGCGGCATCGGGGAAGGCGGCAAGCAGCATGTCGGCGACGACGAGGCCGAGAACGCGATCGCCCAGGAATTCGAAACGCTCGTAATCGACGCCGGCATGGGTCGAACGCGCGCTGGCATGGGTCAGCGCCCGCTGCAGGCGCTGGCGGTCGGCGAAGGCGTGGCCGGTACGCTCGACAAGCGCTTCGGCAAGGGCATCGGCGGTCAAACGCTTGCCGGCCGCCATGGCCTTAGTGGACGAAATGGAACAGGCGGCCGGCGCGCATGAGCGACGGCCACTTCCAGATCTCGAGCGGGCTCGCCTTGCCGGCGATCGAGAAGAAGATGAGATTGGCGCGGCCGACCAGGTTTTCGGCGGGAACAAAGCCGACGGTGAAGCGGCTGTCGGAGGAATTGTCGCGATTGTCGCCCATCATGAAATAGTGGCCGGGCGGCACGGTCCATTCGCGCGTGTTGTCGCCGATCGAATTCGGCGTCAGGTCGAGCGTGTCGTAGCTGACGCCGTTCGGCAGCGTCTCGCGATAGACGTCGACCGGCTGCGGCACTTCGGTGATATCAGGGTTTTCGATCTGGCCGGTCTTCACGCGCGGCACGCCGACGTCGTTGATGAAGAGTTGGCCGTTCTTCATCTGGATCTTGTCGCCGGGCAGGCCGACGACGCGCTTGATGTAGTCGACCGACGGGTCCGGCGGGAACTTGAACACGACCACGTCGCCGCGCTTGGGCTCAGAGCCCCAGATGCGACCGGAGAAGAGATCGGGACCGAACGGCAGCGAATAGCGCGAATAGCCATAGGCCCATTTGGTGACGAAGAGATAGTCGCCTTCGAGCAGCGTCGGC
>RXJA01000421.1 GCA_003963455.1 Hyphomicrobiales bacterium | reverse complement strand
AGTGTCGGCGCTGCTCGGCCGCATTCCTTCCGCCGTGGGTTACCAGCCGACGCTGGCCACCGACATGGGCGCGCTGCAGGAGCGCATCACCACCACGACCAAGGGCTCGATCACCTCGGTGCAGGCCATCTACGTGCCGGCCGACGACTTGACCGACCCGGCGCCGGCGACCTCCTTCGCGCACCTTGACGCGACGACCGTGCTCAACCGCGCCATCTCGGAAAAAGGCATTTATCCGGCCGTCGATCCGCTGGATTCCACTTCGCGCATGCTCGACCCGATGGTCGTCGGCGAGGAGCATTACCAGGTCGCCCGCCAGGTGCAGTCGATCCTGCAGCGCTACAAGTCGCTGCAGGACATCATCGCCATCCTGGGCATGGACGAGCTGTCGGAAGAGGACAAGCAGACGGTTGCCCGCGCCCGCAAGATCGAGCGCTTCCTGTCGCAGCCGTTCTTCGTCGCTGAAGTGTTCACCGGCTCGCCGGGCAAGCTGGTCGACCTCGCCGACACCATTAAGGGCTTCAAGGGCCTCTGCGCCGGTGATTACGACCACCTGCCGGAAGCCGCCTTCTACATGGTCGGCGGCATCGACGAGGCGGTCGAGAAGGCACAGCGCCTCGCGGCTGAAGCGGCGTAATTACTCATTCGATGGCGCGGGTGTTTCCGTCCGCGCTATTTCGATGCAAGCGTTTGTGAGACACCATGGCTGAAGCTTTCAAGTTCGAACTGGTCTCGCCGGAGCGGCTGCTCGTTTCCGAGCAGGTCGAGTCCGTCGTCATCCCGGGCGCCGAAGGCGAGATGACGGTGATGGCGCAGCATGCGCCGGTCATGACCACCATCAAGCCCGGCGTCGTCACGGTGAAGGCCGCGTCCGGCAAGGAAGACCGCTATGTCGTGTTCGGCGGTTTCGCCGACATCCTGCCGTACGGCTGAACGCTGCTTGCCGAATCGGCCGTGCATGTGAACGACATCGACCGCGCCGACCTTGCCCGCCGCATCCAGGACGCCAGGGAAGACGCAGCCGACGCCAAGGACGACGTGGCGCGCAGCCGTGCCGAGCAGTTCCTCAGCCAGCTCACCACGCTGGAAGGCGCGCTGCTGCCGGCCTGATCGCGGCATTTGACAAGCTTTTGAGAAAAAAGCGGGGCTTACCCCGCTTTTTTAGCCCCATTTTCCGTTTGCGAGACAGTCCCGCCGGCGTTGTCTCCCCCGTTCGGGCGCTATCTCCGGCGGAAGGCTACGGCGAAGTCGGTGAGCCTGAGCACTCCTATTTTTTCTGGGAGTGCCCTTGGCTAATCGGCCAGCCTGGGCGGTTCGTTGCCGATACCGAGGGCGGCAAAGGCCAGCTTCGGGCCACCCTGCTCGAAGCGGACCAGATGCGTGGCGACAAGCTCGATCAATTTCCGGCGTTCAGCATGGCCCTTGGCAAAGCCGGCGAGATCGAACATGGCCGCCGTCATTTCGGCCGTCGGCAGGTTGCGGCCGAACAGGTCTTTTAGGGCGGCATCGAGCGGATCGGTGAAATGGCCCTCCGGAAAAGTCTTCCCGCGCGCGGCGCAGGCGGCGATCCAGGCGGCGACAACCAGCGACAGATGTTCCGGCAGCAGATCCGCTTCCAGCCTCGCAAGGGCGGAGGAAACGATGCGCTGCGGCAGTTTCTGGCTACCGTCATTGGCGATCTGCGCGGTGCGGTGGGCGAGCGCGGTGTTGGAAAAGCGCGCGGCGAGCTCGGCCGTGTAGGGGATCGGGTCGAGCCCGGCATCCTGCGGAAGCGTTGGAATGGCCTCGGCCCAGAGCCCGTCCACGAAGTGCCGGATCGATGGGTCGGCAAAGGCTCGGTCGACGGTGGCGTGGCCGCTGAGCAGGCCGAGATAGGCGATGCCTGAATGCGCGCCGTTGAGCAGCCTGAGCTTCATGTCCTCGAACGGCCGCACATCCTCGACCATGGTGACGCCGAACTTCTCCCAGGCCGGCCGGCCGCCGGGAAAGCGATCCTCGACCACCCATTGGCGGAACGGCTCGGTCATCACCGGCCAGGCATCCTCGACGCCGAGCTGTTGTGCAATACGCGCCCGATCGGCATCCGTCGTCGCCGGCACGATGCGGTCGACCATGGAAGACGGGAACGCCACACTGTCGGCGACATAGCCGGCTAATGGGCGATCACCCGCCCTGCCAGAGGAGTCGCGCAGCCTCGCGAACTCGATCAGCAGCCGATGCAGCGTGGCGCCGTTGGCCGGCAGGTTGTCGCAGCACAGCACGGTGAAAGGCGGCGTGCCGGCGGCGCGCCTGCGCGCGAGCGACTCGGCCAGAAATCCATGCGCCGTCTTCGGCGATCCGGGGTTGGCGAGGTCATGCACTATATCGGGGTGAGCGCTGTCCAGCGTGCCGTCGGCCGCCCTCAGATAGGCCTTTTCGGTGATGGTCAGCGTGACGATGCGGGTGCGCGGATCGGTCAGCGCGGCGAGCACCTCCCCGGGGTCCTCCGGGGCGACGAGCAGGGACTGGATCGAGCCGACCACCTGCAACTGTTCGCCGGCGCTGTCCCTGATCGCCAGCGCGTAGAGGCCGTCCTGCGGCGCCAGCGCATCGCGGGTATCGGGGCTGCGCAGCGAGACGCCGACGATACCCCAATCGCTTGCGCCGTCGGCCAGGCAGGCGTCGACATAGGCCGCCTGGTGGGCTCGGTGAAAGGCGCCGACGCCGAGATGGACGATGCCGGGGGTGACAGAATTGCGGGCGTAGCGAGGAACCAGAACCTCGGCCGGCAGCTTCGCGAGGGTGGCGTTGGACAGGCGACTGTTCATGGAAGCGAAGTCTCCGATCGGGTGCTCGCCTGATGCCGGGTGAAAACCATGCCAGCGGCGTAACATCCGCTGTCGACGCGCACAATGGCTGCGTTCCTTTCAAGAGTCGCCATGCAACCGGACCGTTTTGTATGTTGACATTGTCTTCGACCGATCCACCGTTAGATCAGGATGACATTTCGTTGGACCGCCATCCCGATCCAACTCTTCGTTGGAGCATGATCTTTTCCGAAAACCGGTTCCCACTTTTCGGGATCATGCCCTGACGCAATCTGGGAGGAGCCAAGTGGCCGCATTGACCGATCCGGACCTGTTGTTCCCGCCGGAAACGCGATCCCTGGCCCGCGCTCTCCACGGCGGCGTGAAGGATCTGCCCATCGTCAGTCCGCATGGTCACACCGATCTGCGCTGGTATGCGCTCGACGAGCCCTTCCCCGATCCGGCGCAATTGCTGATCGTGCCGGATCATTACATCTTCCGCATGCTGTTTAGCCAGGGCGTGCGGCTGGAGGAACTCGGCGTGCCGACGCTGGACGGCGCGCCCGTCGAAACCGAAGGCAGGGCGATCTGGCGGCGCTTCGCCGAGCATTATTATCTCTTCCGCGGCACGCCGACCCGGCTTTGGCTCGACCATGTGTTCGCGCATCTTTTCGGCATCGAGGAGCCGCTCACGGCAGCCAGCGCCGACCGCTGCTACGACACCATCGCCACGCTGCTGCAACGCGACGACTACCGGCCGCGCGCGCTGTTCGAGCGCTTCAACATCGAGGTGATCGCCACCACCGACGGCGCGCTCGACGACCTTAGATGGCACCGGGCGATCCGCGACAGCGGCTGGAACGGCCGTGTCGTCACCGCCTATCGACCCGACGCCGTTGTCGATCCCGATTTCGAAGGTTTTTCGGCCAATCTCGATCGGCTCGGCGAGATCACCGGATGCGACACCGGCACCTGGGCTGGTTATCTCGATGCGCATCGCAAGCGCCGCGCCTATTTCAAGGAATTCGGCGCGACCTCGTCCGACCACGGTCATCCCACCGCCGAGACCGCCAATCTGTCGGACGCGGCGGCCGAGGAGCTGTTCAACCGCGTCCGGCGTGGCTCCGGCGACGAGCGCGAACGGCGGCTGTTCCGTGCCCAGATGCTGACCGAGATGGCCAAGATGAGCCGTGACGACGGCCTGGTCATGCAAATCCACCCCGGCTCCTGGCGCAATCATTCGCCTTTCGTCTTCCAGCGGTTCGGCCGCGACAAGGGTTTCGATATCCCAACCAAGACCGATTATGTGACGGCGCTGAAGCCGCTGCTCGATTGCGTCGGGCTGGAGCGCGACCTCACGATCATCCTGTTCACGCTCGACGAGACAAGCTATGCGCGCGAACTGGCACCGCTCGCCGGCGTCTATCCGGCGCTGAAGCTCGGGCCGGCCTGGTGGTTCCACGACAGCCCGGAAGGCATGCGCCGCTTCCGCGAAATGACCACCGAGACGGCAGGCTTCTACAACACCGTCGGCTTCAACGACGACACGCGGGCCTTCCCGTCGATCCCGGCGCGCCACGACGTCGCTCGCCGCGTCGACTGCTCCTTCCTGGCGCTGCTGGTCGCAGAGCATCGCCTCCGAGAGGAGGAGGCGCACGAGCTGGCGCGCGACCTTGCCTATACGCTTGCCAAGAAGGCGTACCGGCTCTGAGCCGGGCGCGTGGTTTGGAGGGGTGTCAACTTCGAATGGAAATCAGGCGATGACCGATATTTTCTCACACGCGGGCCAGAAGGCCTGGGAGCCGACGCCGGACGGCAACAGGCGGCGCGTGCTGGTGCATACCGACGAACTGATGAAGGTCGAATTCGCCTTCGAAAAGGGCGGCGTCGGCGTTCTGCACTCTCATCCGCATGTCCAGGCAAGCTATGTCGCCGAAGGCCGCTTCGAGGTCACCGTCGACGGCCGATCGGAGATCCTCGAAACAGGAAGCAGCTTCATCGTGCCTTCCAATCTCGTGCATGGGGTCAAGGCGCTGGAGGCCGGGCGGCTGGTTGACAGCTTTGCGCCTTGCCGGACTGATTTCCTCGGCTGAGCATCCGCCTCTCAAAGGAAAAGCCCGCGCCGTGGGCGCGGGCCTGTTGCCTGGGCGCTGGTTGCGCCGGCGCGGTACTCAAACATCGCCGCAGAAGGGCAACGGTGCCGCAACATGATGAAGATTGGTTTAACGGTGTCCGGGGTGCCGGCAAGCGGGTGGCGCTGCGGCAGCGTCGCCGTATGCTGAGCGCGCATGGATCCGCCGACCGCCTTGCCTGCCATTTCAGCACCGCTGGATTGCGAAGCAGGAAGGGAATCCAGGCACTGGCTTTGATCTTCCGTTTCAATCCGCGCCGTTGTATCGAGGCTGAACGATGCCAGATCGGCAACCGAGCCAAGGCGCCTGCTGCTGGCCGTGGCAAGATCAAGGGGGCTGGCTTGAAAGACCAGGCGGCACGTGAAACCTGGCGAAACCGGACTGCAACGTGTGGGCCCCGCAACGAGCGGGCTTGTCGTCGAGGCGGAGCTGGCGGCCGGAAACAGCCTGCCGCATGATCGCGCAGCCCGTTCTCACCGCAAGGCGGCATGGGCTTGTCGTGACGCCGGACATGTTGCCGGGCGGCGATGGGATCAACATCAACGGGCCGTCGCTGATCGGCATGCCGGACTGGGCGCCCGCGCGGCTCGGCGCCTATCATCTCTATTTCGCCGACCATGGCGGCTCCTATATCCGCCTCGCCTGCGCGGATTCGATCCAGGGTCCGTGGCGCATCCATCCCGGCGGGGTGCTGTCGCTCCACGAATGCCCCTTCATCGAGGGCCACATCGCGTCTCCCGACATTCACGTCGATCAGCGGGATCGTCGCTTCGTCATGTATTTCCATGGACCGGCAAAAGGCGGGCAAGGCCAGATGACCTTTGCCGCGACATCCGCTGACGGTCTTCATTTTCATCCGCTTTCCGAGCCGCTAGGGCCTTCCTATGCCCGGTTCTTCCATCACGATGAGTGGTGGTACGGTTTTCTGGGGACAGGCGCCGCCACCGTCTTCCGCTCGAGGACCGGCATCTCCGACTTCGAACGGGGCCCGGTCGTTCTGCCTGCCATGACCCCTCTTCTCACCCCACGGCATCTTGCGCTGCAGAAATCCGGCCGCTGGCTGCGGGTCTACTACACGCGCAGGGGCGACGCGCCGGAACGGATCCTTCACGGCACGGTCGATCTTGCCGAGGACTGGCGAAACTGGACGGTGCGGGGCGAAACCGAATTGCTTCGGCCGCGGATGGATTTCGAAGGAGCCGGCCTGCCGGTCCGTCGCAGCCGGGAGGGGCCGGCCCAGGGCAGGGAGAACGCGTTGCGCGACCCCGCCATTTTCGAGGAAGACGGGCGAAGCTGGCTGCTCTACGCCGTCGCCGGAGAGAGCGGCATCGCCTTGGCAGAGATCACGTCGAGGGATGTCCCTGCCAAAGCAGTCCGGACGCCGGCGACCGCTCTGCGCCGTGGCGCGAGACGGCTGTTCTGGCGCGCTCGCAAGGCCGCGCCCTGGCTGCCCTCGGCGATGACATTTCGCAACCGAATCTTCATTGCCGGCTGTGCCCGCAGCGGAACCACGCTCAGCCGTCGCTTGATGGGGTGCTTCGACGATGTCCATGTCCATGCGGACGAAGCACCCTACAGGACGCTGCTCGAAATGGATCGCCCCGAATTCAATCTGGTCGTCAAACGCACCTATGAGAGCCATAAGGACATCGAGCATCTACCGGACTCGATCGGCTTGATCTATTGCGTGCGGCATCCTTTCGACGTGCTCACCAGCTCTCATCCGGAGACGGTGAACGAGCGGCGCTTTCATGTGACCACCGAACGCTGGGATGCGGAGTTTGATGGATTGATGCGGCTTAGAAAGGCTCAGCCCGAAAGAGCCGTTTTCCATCTGCGCTATGAGGACTTGATCGCTGAACCCGATATCGTCCAGGGCAGGATAGCCCGGTCGTTCGGTCTTTCGCCTGTCACCCTTTACAGCCGGGACGCGGACAATCCGATACGGGCGACGTCGCTGAGAAAATGGGAGCGCAATGAAGACTTCCGGATCTATCTGCGTGGCCTGCCAGCGGCGTTTCTCGCCCGTGTGGAGAGCTTCTGCCGCGAGTTCGGCTACGATATGACGGCCGATACCTTGAACGGGGGAATGACGCGGTGATGCCGGCACAGGCAGCAGGCCCGCGGGCCGAGGACCGCAAGCGGCGCGTCCTGAAGGATGTGTTCGGCTTCGACGATTTCCGCCCCGGGCAGGCTGCCGTCATCGAGGCGCTGCTCGCCGGGCGCCATGTGCTGGCGGTGATGCCGACAGGCGCCGGCAAGTCGCTCTGCTATCAGGTTCCGGCGCTGGTCAAGGGCGGGCTCACCATCGTGGTCTCGCCGCTGGTGGCGCTGATGCAGGACCAGGTGGCCGCCCTGCGGCTTGCCGGCGTGGCCGCCGACACGATCAATTCCTCGCTCGACCGCGACGCCAATGTCGCGGCCTGGCGCCGCGTCGCGTCCGGGCAGACGCGGCTGCTCTATATGGCGCCGGAGCGGCTGATGACGGAGCGGATGCTCGAAGCCCTGTCCCGACTCGATGTCGGGCTGATCGCCATCGACGAGGCGCATTGCATCTCGCAATGGGGCCCGGCCTTCCGGCGCGAATATGAGGACCTGTCGCGGCTGCGCGGGCTGTTCCCGCAAGCGCCGATCATCGCGCTGACGGCGACGGCGGACGAGGCCGCGCGCGCCGACATCGAGGCGCGGCTGTTCGCCGGGCGCGCCGAGACCCTGGTGCTGGGCTTCGACCGGCCCAACATCAAGCTGGCCATAGAGGCCAAGCAGGACAGCAAGCGCCAACTGCTGCGCTTCATCGAGCGCCACCAGGGCAAGAGCGGCATCATCTATTGCCTGTCGCGCCGCAAGACGGAGGAAATGGCGGCCTTCCTGGAGAACAACGGCGTGCGCGCGCTCGCCTACCATGCCGGCATGAGCAAGGAGGCGCGGGAGGCCAATCAGAACGCGTTCATGAGCCTGTCCGGCGTCGTCATGGTGGCGACGATCGCTTTCGGCATGGGCATCGACAAGCCCGACGTCGCCTATGTCTTCCACACCGACCTGCCGGGCAGCCTGGAGGCGTATTACCAGGAGATCGGCCGCGCCGGACGCGACGGACGTCCGGCGGAAGCGCATATGCTCTACGGCGCCGGCGACATCCGCACGCGCCGGATGTTCATCGACGACGAGGATACCTCGCCCGAGCACAAGAGACGGGCGCATCGCCGGCTCGACACGCTGATCGGCTATTGCGAGACGGCTCGGTGCCGGCGCCAGGTGCTGCTCGGCTATTTCGGCGAGGACGCTCAGGCCTGCGGCAATTGCGACAACTGCCTCGACCAGGCGCCGCGCGCCGATGGCTCCGCGGAAGCGCGCATCATCCTTTCGGCCGTCGCGCAGAGCGGCGAGCGCTTCGGCGCCGCCCATGTCATCGACATCCTGCTCGGCCATGAGACCGAAAAGGTGCTGGCGAGGGGCCATCAGAGGCTCGCCAGCTTCAGGACCGGCATCATGCACAGGAAGCCGGTCTGGCTGTCGCTCATCCGACAGCTCGTCGCCGGCGGTTTCCTGGCGCCGGATCCCGAAGGCCATGGCGGCCTCGCCATCTCCGAAAGCGGCCGGGCGCTCGGCCGCGGCGAGGTTGCGTTCGAATATCGCGTCGAGGGCCGAGACCGTCTCCAGCGCGGCAGGAAGCGTGCCGCGCAAGGCTCGGTCACGGATGGCGAGGGCGTCGACGCATCGCTTCTGGCAACGCTCAAGACGTTGCGGCTGCGGCTCGCCAAGGAACGCCAGGTGCCGGCCTATGTGGTGTTCTCCGACCGCACGCTGATCGACATGGCCGAGCGCCGCCCGCAAGACCTCGACGATTTCGCCGAGGTGAACGGCGTCGGCGCCGCCAAGCTGAAGGAGTTCGGGGAGGTTTTCCTGAGCGCGATTGCGGCGCATGAGGCAGGCTGAATCTCATCGACCGTTCCGAAAGCTGTATGATGTAGCGACGCGGCGGCAGCTCTCGCCGGCGCTGGCCGTCACGCCGCCGCTCAGCTCTCGCCGAGCCTGTTGCTGAGCTCGGCCTGGATCTGGCGCAACACGGCCGACGCGGTCTCGAGCTCTTCATCGCCGATGAGCGAGACCAGCTCATGCCTGAGTTCGGCAAGCACCGTGTTGATGGCCTTCATCCGCGCCTCGCCGTCCTTCGTCAGCGACACGATCTTGGCACGGCGGTCGCTCGGATCCTCACGCCTTGCGACCAGGCCTTCGGCCACCAGCAGATCGATGAGGCGGACCAGCGAAGGACCTTCCAGGCCAGCCTGCTCGGCCACGGCGCCCTGGCGTGCTTCGCCGCCCAACTGCCACAGCGCCAGCAGGGGCATGGCCATTGCGTGGGAGAGCCCGCAGCGGTCCAGCCGTTCATTGGCGGTGCGGCGCCACAGACGCGCCACGCTGGTTATGATCTGGCCGATCGTTTCGCGGCTTCTGGACCGTTCATTTTCCATTGCCAATTATTCGCATACAATCTATTAGGATGCAATCTATATCGGCGAGTTGGCGCGATCGACCCGTTCTATCCGGGCAGATCAGCTCTCACCAAGTGTCCGTTCCCAATGCAAGGGGACCGGCCATGGCCGGTTCCCCCACAGGTGTTTTTGATGTCCGTTGCTTTCGACACAGTGCCAGCAGCTTCCCCCGCCAATCCGCGTTCCAGGGTGATCCTTGCGAGCCTCATCGGCACCACCATCGAGTTCTACGATTTCTATGTCTATGCCACGGCGGCGGTGCTGGTGTTCCCGCATCTGTTCTTCCCTGCCGGCAACGACACGACGGCGCTGCTCGCTTCTTTCGCGGTGTTCGGCGCCGCCATGATCGCGCGTCCGCTGGGCGCGATCTTCTTCGGCCATCTCGGCGACCGGCGCGGCCGCAAGATCACGCTGGTCGGCGCGCTGCTCACCATGGGGCTGGCGACGTTCCTGATCGGCCTGCTCCCGACCTATGCGAGCGCCGGATGGCTGGCGCCGGCGCTGCTGGTCGTGCTGCGCCTCGCTCAGGGTTTTGCCCTCGGCGGGGAGTGGAGCGGCGCGGCGCTGGTCGCGACCGAGAACGCGCCGAAGGGCAAGCGCGCCGTCTACGGCACCTTTCCGCAGCTTGGCGCGCCGATCGGCTTCATCATCGCCAACGGCCTGTTCCTGATCATCGCCGCCATGATGCCTTCGGACGACCCGTCGCGGCCGTCCCTGGCCTTCCTGTCCTGGGGGTGGCGCATCCCGTTCCTGTTTTCGCTGATCATGGTGGCCATCGGCCTCTGGGTGCGGCTGAACCTCGTCGAGAGCGCCGCCTTCGACAACACCGTGCGCGCCGGCAAGGTCAGGAAGGTGCCGCTGGCCTCGGTCGTCAGCACGCATTGGAAAGAGCTCGTCCTCGGCACCTTCTACATGCTCGCCGCTTATGTGCTGTTCTACCTGATGACGACGTTTTCGCTGAGCTATGGCCGCGCCGCGCCCTCGGCCGCCGTGCCAGGCCTCGGCTATGACTACACGACCTTCGTGCTCATGATGATCATCGGCGTGGTCTTCTTCGGCGTCTTCACCATGGTCTCGGGTCCCTGGGCCGACCGCTGGGGCCGGCGCCGCACGCTGATCTGGATCACCATCGCCATCGTGATCTTCGGGCTGTCCTGGGTGCCGATGCTCCATTCCGGCACCGCCGGCGTCATGGCCTGGCTCATCCTCGGCTTCAGCCTGATGGGCATGACTTTCGGTCCCATGGGCGCGCTGCTGCCGGAGCTTTTCCCGGCCAATGTGCGCTACACCGGCTCGGGCATCTCCTACAACGTGTCCTCGATCCTCGGCGCCGCCGTGGCGCCCTTCATCGCCGTGGCGCTGTGGAGCATGGGCGGCGGGCCTTTCTGGGTCGGCGTCTATCTCTCGGCCATGGCGGTGCTGACGCTGATCGCCCTGCTGGTCGGGCGCGAGACCAAGGATGTCGACATCAACCGCTAGCCACAACCCATCCTGGCGCCCGCAGGTGAGGAGGCGGGCGCGAGAGCCAAACGCATGACGCTTCCTTCCCGGCAGGACTGGCTGTTTTCGATCAAGGCGTTCCTCGCCTCGATGCTGGCGCTCTACATAGCGCTTTCGTTCGACCTGCCGCGGCCGTACTGGGCCATGGCCGCCGTCTATGTCGTGGCCAATCCGCTTGCCGGCGCGACTTCGTCCAAGGGGCTCTACCGCGCGCTCGGCACGCTGATCGGCGCCGCCGGGTCCGTCCTCTTCTTGCCGGCCTTCGTCAATTCGCCGCTCCTGATGAGCATCGTCGTCGCGCTGTGGACAGGGGTGCTGCTCTACATCTCGATGCTCGACCGCACGCCGCGCAGCTATGTCTTCATGCTTGCCGGCTATTCGCTGCCGCTGATCGCGCTGCCGGCCGTCGACGCGCCGCAGACGATCTTCGACATCGCCTCGGCGCGCAGCCAGGAGATCATCCTCGGCATCGTCTGCGCCAGCGTGGTCGCGCAACTGGTGTTCCCGATAGGGCTGTCTTCGCTGATGTCGTCGCGTATTTCCAATTGGCTCGGCGACGCCGCTCAGTGGGCCGGGGAAATCCTGCGTGGCGAAGGCATGGGGCGGCCGGCGCCCCCGGTCCGGCAGAAGCTGGCGTCCGACATTTTCGGCTTCGACATCCTCATCAGCCAGCTCGGATACGATCACCAGACGCACGGGCTTACGCGCCAGGCGCGGCAATTGCGCGGACGCCTCATGCTGCTGCTTCCGCTGCTTTCGTCGCTCGACGACCGGCTTCATGAACTGAGATCGCAGGACCGGGTGCTGCGCGAGGATCTCATCGTCCTGCTCGACGACGTCGGCGCCTGGCTGCACGCCGTCGCCGATCCGGAACGCGCCGTCGTGCTGCGCTCCCGCATCGCCGATCTGCGTCCGCCCGCCTATGCAGTCGACTGGAGGAGCCTTATCCTCGACAGCGCCTTGGCCAGGCTGCGCGAGATCGTCGATGCGTGGCACGACTGCCTGGTCCTGAAGAAGCAGATCGCGACCGGCGAATCCAGCGGCGAGAGGCTGGCCTTCCGCCGGCGCCGCACCTTCTCGCGCATCCGTCATCACGACCATGGAATGCTGTTCTTCTATGCCGCCTCCGTGATCGTCGCCGTGCTGACCGCCAGCGCCCTGTGGATCTATTCGGGCTGGGCCGAAGGCTCCGGGTTCGTGCTCATGGTGGCGGTCGCATGCTCGTTCTTCGCGGCGACCGACCGGCCCGCGCCGCTTCTCCTGTCGATGTTCATCTGGTGTACGGTGAGCCTTGTCGTCACCGCGGCCTACCAGTTCGCCATCCTGCCCTCGATCCAGAGCTTCCCCTTGCTGGTTCTCGTGCTGGCGCCGCCGTTTCTCGTGCTGGGCACCCTCATCCCGAGGCCCCAGCTCAACATGCTGGCGATGCTGCTCACCGTGAACACGGCATCGTTCATCGCGCTCAGCGACAGGTTTTCAGCCGATTTCGCCTCCTTCGCGGGCGGCGGGCTCGCCGCGCTCGCCGGCGTTGGCTTCGCGCTTGTGTGGACGCTGGTGGTCCGGCCCTTCGGAGGCGAGATCGCCGCCAGGCGGCTGGTGCATGCCGGCTGGTCGGACCTTGCGCAGCTCGCCGCCGGCGACCGCGCCGAGGACCAGCGAAAGCTTGCCGGGCGCATGCTCGACCGCCTCGGACAGCTGGTTCCGCGGCTCGCGGCCATGGAAAACAAGGAGCTGTCGGCGATCGACGGCTATGCGGAAATCAGGCTGGGCCTGAACATCGTGGAACTGCAGCGGTTGCGCAACCGACTCACCTTTGATGAGCGCGGCGTGGTCGGCGATGTGCTGTCGGCCATCGCCGAATTGTTCAAGGAACGCATCCGGCACGGCGCGCCCGTTGCTGCATCGCCGCGGCTGCGCGAATGCATCGACGCCGCGCTTGCCGTCGTCGCCGGACGCCAGGCCACTCCGGCGCGGCGATCCGTCGACGCGCTGGTCGGGCTGCGGCGCGCGCTGTTTCGAAACGCCGCGCCACCCGTTCATTCGACAATGCCGGAACCGATGCTGCTGGTGGCGGAGTAGATACATGCAGAACGATATCAGCATAGGCGGCGTCTACCTGCCCGGGCTCCTGGTCATGATGCTGGCTGCTTTCGTCGTGGCGCGGGCCGTCTGGCAGATACTGTCGTGGACCGGCCTCTATTCGTTCGTCTGGCACCGGGCGCTCTTCAACCTCGCGCTGTACATCCTCATCCTCGGGACCATGTGCTCGCTCTCGGATCGGCTGTCTTCATGAAGTACCGTTTTCTTCGACTGACCGGCAGGGTTCTCGTCACGGCCGCCGTCGTCGGCGTCGCCTGCGTTGCCGCCTGGAAGCTGTGGGACGACAACATGAACGCGCCATGGACGCGCGACGCGCATGTGCGCGCCGATGTCGTCGGCGTCACGCCTGACGTTTCAGGCCTCGTGGCCGAGGTCCTGGTCAAGGACAACCAGCCGGTCAGGAAGGGCGACGTGCTGTTCCAGGTCGACCGCCAGCGTTTCGCCGTGGCGCTCGCGCAGGCGCGGGCGATGGTGGAGGGGCGGCAGGCGACGCTCGACCAGGCGAGGCGAAATCTGGAACGCCTGAAGCGCCTGACGGCCTCGGCGGTCAGCGTCCAGCAGATCGAGGAGGCGCAATCGAGCGTGGCCGAGGCGGAGTCGGAAAGCCTGCAGGCAAGTGCGGCGCGCGACCTGGCGCAGCTCAACCTGGACCGTTCGGAAGTTAGGGCGCCCGTCAACGGCATCATCAGCAATCTCAGCCTTCGGCCGGGCGACTATGTCACGACGGGCGCGGCCACGATGGCGCTGGTCGACACCGACACGGTCCGCATCGACGGCTACTTCGAGGAGACGAAACTGCCGCGCATCGAGGTCGGCGCCAGGGCGTCGATCAGGCCGATGGGATGGAAATCGTCGCTTTCGGGCCACGTCGCGAGCATAGCCGCCGGCATCGAGGACCGCGAACGCACGTCGGGGACATTGCTGGCGGACATCAACCCGACCTTCACCTGGGTGCGGCTCGCGCAGCGCGTTCCCGTGCACATCACCCTCGACGGCGACGCCGCCACGAAGGCAAGGCTGGTGGTCGGTACCTCCGCGACGGTGACCATCGACCGGGCGGCCGCCGATTGAGGGCCCGGCGGTCGGGATTGCTGATCGAACTGGGGCGGCGACCCGGCTTAGGCGTCAACCGATCTGCTTGAACACTTTGTTTTTACGCAATTCCGGACGGAAAACCGCTCACACTTTTCCTGGAATTGCTCTAATGCCAAAGGCATATCTTGACGTCCTTCCCGACATAGCAGGCGCCTTCGCGACGAAGGTCTTCCCATCTTTCGTCGCCGTGGGTTGCCGCAATATCGGCGTTCGAATAACCGGCCCAGGAATCACCGTCCTTATAGACGACCGCCCAGTAATCCTTTGACATCTCACCGGCCCCGCTATGCGTGTCAGGATAGTCGATGCCGGCAAAAACCTGCTTGGGCCCCTGGATGTTGAAATCGCCGCCCTTCTCGATCTGGTAGGAGCATCTTCCGGAGATGCGGGTCTGTCCCTCAACAACAAGCAGGCAACGGCCCCATCTGTAGTCGCTCGGCAGGCGATGCTTTGCGGCTTCCGCATGCGAAGGCGAAAGGGAAAACGCAATTGCAAGGGCAACCGCCATGGTTGGCCCGAGCCCCTTGCCACTCGTTACAAAGCCGCCGGAGCGACCGGACACTGTCGGGTTCCACCCAGAGCGCATGTCGAACGGTCCTCCGCAGGATGATCCCCTGAGACCATATGACTATCGACCATGGCCGGATTTTTGTCACGCGACTGTGTGCTGCTTCACGGCGGGAGCATGGATCGATCGAGTTTTAAGTCGGGGGTTCCGGCCCTCCTTCGCCAAGCCTGCGGAGGGCATCCCGCTTCGCGCGGAAGATTGCGTTGATCCCGCGAACCTCGGAGAGCGATGCATGATGGCGGAGAGGGAGGGATTCGAACCCCCGATACCCTTGCGAGTATG
>RXJA01000475.1 GCA_003963455.1 Hyphomicrobiales bacterium | reverse complement strand
CCGCGCCCCCCGTGGACCGGCTGATTCGGGTCTAATCTACCCGCAGATGAATCCGACATCAAACGCGATTTGACAAAATCGAATCTGGTGGACTCGCGTTGCGACTCAGCGGCCGACCTTCGCGTTGCTTGGCGGTGTTCTCAAAGTCGAATTGAGCCGATGATTTCCCGATCAGGTCGCAAAAAACATGCCCCCGGTTGAATCCGGGGGCGTATCTCATCAATCCGATGTGGCTAAAGCGCGTCACGCTGAACCGGATTCATGCGACGCGCTTTAGGTCCTTATTTTTGTGCATGTCGTCTTCCCAAAACCGAGGTCACTTTTGGGCGACATGCATTAGCGATCCTCGAAGCCGGTCAACACGCCGACCGCGTTGATGCCGATCTCCTCCACCGCGTAGCCGCCTTCCATCACGAACAGCGTCGGCAGGCCGAGCCTGGCGATACGGCGGCCGATCTTGGGATAGTCCTCGCTCTTCAGCTTGAACTGGCTGATTGGATCCTTTTCGAAGGTGTCGACGCCGAGCGAGACGATGACCACATCGGGAGCATAGGCCGCGAGCCTGGCGCAGGCGTCTTCCAGCGATGCGCTCCAGCCGTCCCAACTGGTGCCGAAAGGCATCGGGTAATTGACGTTGAAACCTTCGCCTTCCCCTTCGCCGCGCTCGTCGGCGTGACCGAGGAAGAAGGGGTACTCGACCATCGGATCGCCATGCAGGTTGAGGACCTGGATGTCGCCGCGGCGATAGAAGATCTCCTGCGTGCCGTTGCCGTGGTGGTAGTCGACATCCAGGATCGAAACGCGCCTGGCGCCCTGGTCGCGGAACCATTGCGCGACGACGGCGGCGTTGTTGATGAAGCAGTAGCCGCCCATGAAGGCGGAGCCGGCATGGTGGCCGGGCGGACGGCAGAGCGCGAAGGCGGTGCGCTCGCCGCCCTTGACGAGGGAGGCGGCCGTCAGCGCGACGTCGTAGGACGATTTGATCGCCGCCCAGGTACCTTCGACGAAGGTAGCGCCGGCGTCGAAGGAATAATAGCCGAGCAAGGCGTCGATGCGCTTCGGCGGCACGTCGCCACGCAGGCCGCGCGTCGGCCAGGTGAAGCCCATGGCCGAACCCTTGAAGCCGGCGGCGACCCATTCCGGCCAAACGGTCGGCAGGAAATCGACGTAATGGGCCTCATGCACCCGCTTGGCGGCGGCGAGGTCGTGCTCGGCCGGTCCGATGATCGGCCCGAGCTTCTCGCTCTCCACCCTTGCCCTGATGAATTCGGCCCGCGACGGCTTTTCGAAACCAGGCACGATGGCCGACGTGACCAGTTCCATCTGCCCGGCGTGACCGGCATGAAGCGGCGAATAGACAGTCTTCATTGAATTCCCCTCGAAGCGCATAGTCAGTCAAGATTGAGATAGGGGCTCACCAGGGCGAGCCACATGGTTTCCACGTCGTCCTCGATGAGGTCGAACGTCCTGCGATCTTTCTTCAGCCCGACAAGCCGGCAGACGTGTCCGACCTCCATCATCACCACGCCGAGCCGGCTGGCGATCTTGTCCTCGAGAGCCGGGTTCACATGCCTGAGCCAGGCTGCGTAAAGGGCGATGATCTGCTTGTCGTATTCGTCCTGGATCGGCCTTAGGTCGGCGTTGCCGGATATCGCCTCGATCACCGGCATCAGGGTCGCATTCTCGAGATAGAGCCTGGACGTGTCGATGAAGAGCCTGCGCACCTCGCGCCGAAACTCGTCGCGGTTGGTCGGCCGGGGGGCATCGATACGCTTCTGGATAACCTTGGGAAAAGACGACAGCCAGCGCCGCGCCAGATCCAGAAGGATGGCTTCCTTGTTGGGAAAGTACTGGTAGACGGAACCGACCGACAGGCCCGCGCGCTGCGCGATGGCGAGCGTCGTCGGCGTCTTGGTTCCCTGCTCCCGTGTCAGGATCAGCGCCGCGTCGAGAATCCTGTCGACCAATTTGCTCGACCGTTGTTGCCGCGGCTGCTTGCGCGGTTCGAGCGCTATCTTGGTCTTGCGGTCGAGACTGCGCTTCACTGCTCGTTGCCCCCGTTCCCCGCTCTGCCCCACCATCGGCGCGCGGCGCCGTCCACAATACATTCTAAACCTGGCGTGTTGACAAACGCGAATAATCAGTCGCATTCTTTATCCACGCTGTCTTCCACGATAACAAGGGGAATTTCGAAGGCGGCGCATCGGCATCGGCTTTTGTCCATGGCGTCGCCCCGGCGGAGCGGCGGCTCGTCGGACATGGCGCTGTCGGTCCCTGAGCAAAATGTGGAGTCGCGATGTCGGTTGCGGGTGGTGGTGCGGATCTGGTGGTCGTCAACGGCCGAGTGCTGACCATGGACGATGACAATCCCGCCGCCGAGGCTGTTGCCGTCAAGGATGGCGTCATCGTTGCCATTGGCGACCGCGCTTCCATCGAAGAGTTCAAAGGACCCGCGACAAAGGTCGTCGATGCCCAAGGCGGCTCCGTGCTGCCGGGTTTCATCGAAGCGCATATGCATCTTTTCGGCGGCGCGGCCGAGCTCGACAATCTGCATCTGGCGGGCGTGCATGGCTTCGACGCGCTGCGCGACGCGATCCAGGATTTTGCCGCGAAGCGGCCGGACGCTACGATTCTGCTCGGCGCCGGCGTCGACTACGCCATCTTGCCGGAACCTGTGACGCGCCACGATCTCGACCGCATCATTCCCGACCGACCTTTCGCCATGTCGGCCTCCGACCATCACACGATGTGGGCGAACACCAAGGCGCTGGAAGAGGCCGGGCTGCTGCATGGCAGAGCGGTCGGACAGGGCAACGAGATCGTCATGGGCGCCGACGGGCTTGCCGCCGGCGAACTGCGCGAGGGCGAAGCCTTCGGGCCGGTCCTCGATCATTACGGGGCGAACCGGACGCGGCTTGGCTTGGAGGGCGCCGAGCCGAATCCCTATCCCTCGGCCAAGGAACTGGCGGCCGACCGCGATCTGATGCATCGCGGCCTGCAATGGTGCGCCAGGCATGGCATCACCTCGATCCAGAACATGGACGGCAACCTCTACCAGCTCGAGCTGCTCGCCGGGCTGGAAGAAGAGGGGCGGCTCATCTGCCGCACCAAGATCCCGTTCCACTTCAAGAATTTCATGAAGCTGGACATGCTGGAAAAAGCCTGGCGGATGGCCACGACCTACAATTCCGAATGGCTGACGTCCGGCATGGTCAAGGTCTTCTATGACGGCGTCCTGGATTCCTGGACGGCGGTGATGGTCGACGACTATGCCGACCGGCCCGGATGGCGCGGCGAGCCGCTGTTTTCGCCGGAGCATTTCGCCGAGGTGGCGACCGAGGCAGACCGGCGCGGCCTGCAGATCGCCGTGCATTCGATCGGCGACGGCGCGGTCCGCGCGGTGCTCGACGGCTATCAGGCGGCGCTGAAGAAGAACGGCAGGCGCGACAGCCGGCACCGCATCGAGCATATCGAGGTGACCACGGCCTCCGACGTGCCGCGTTTCGCCGATCTCGGCGTTCTGGCTTCGATGCAGCCGGCGCATCCGCCGGGCGCGCTGAACTTCCCGATGGAGCCCACGCTCTCGCGCATCGGTCGCGACAAGTGGCCGCTGGCCTATGCCTGGCGGACGCTGAAGAACGCAGGGGCGCGTGTCGTGTTCGCGTCCGACTGGCCGGTTTCTCCAGTCGATCCGATCCTGTCCATCCAGGCGGCGGTCATGCGCAAGCCTTGGGCGGAGGGAATGCCGGACCAGAGCTTTTCGTTGCGGGAGGCAATCGAGGGCTACACGGTCGAGGGCGCCTATGCGGAATTCATGGAAGATCGCAAGGGTCGCCTGAAGACCGGCTATCTCGGCGATATCGTCGTTTTGTCGGCCGATATCGAGGCGACCGCGCCGGAAGCGCTGCACACCGTGCATCCGGTGACCACCATCTGCGGGGGGAAGATCACCTACCAAGCCTAAGGATTGCGTAGGATTTGCTTAATTGAAACCGAGATCGAAATCGAGTCATCGCTCCGCAGTTGCCAAGCCGCCCGGCTTATGGTGACAATCAGACAGGAACACACCTGCCGCAAAGAGCAGGCTCTCTCAATGGGGTAATCGTGCCGGAACAACCGGGTAAGAACGCGATCGAAGTTCGCGGTGTTCGCAAGGTCTTTGGAACCGGCGAAAACCAGGTAGCCGCTCTCGACACGGTGTCGGTGTCGATCCGCGAGAACGAATTTTTCACACTGCTCGGCCCGTCCGGATGCGGAAAGACGACCCTGCTGAGATTGATCGCCGGCTTCGATTTCCCGACCGCCGGAGAGATATTGCTGCACGGCCAGGACATCGCGCCGCTGCCGCCCTTCAAGCGCCCTGTCAACACGGTGTTCCAGAGCTATGCGCTGTTTCCGCACATGACGGTGGCGCAGAATATCGGCTTCGGGCTGGAGATGCTCGGCAAGCCGAAAGCGGAGATCGAAGCGCGCGTCGCCCAGATGCTGAAGCTGGTCAAGATGGAGGCGTTGAAGGCGCGCCGCACCAGCCAGATCTCCGGTGGCCAGCAACAGCGTGTGGCACTCGCCCGCGCGCTCGCGCCGCAGCCGAAGGTGCTGTTGCTCGACGAGCCGCTGTCGGCGCTCGACTACAAGCTGCGCAAGGAAATGCAGATCGAACTGAAACGCCTGCAGCACGAAACCGGCATCACCTTCATCTTCGTCACCCACGACCAGGAAGAAGCGTTGACGATGTCCGACCGGATCGCGGTGATGTCGGCCGGCAAGATCCTGCAGGTCGGCGCGCCACGCGACATCTACGACCGTCCGGCGGAACGCTTCGTTGCCGATTTCATCGGCGAGACGAACTTCCTCCAGGGCACCGTGGTGTCCAAAAAAACAGGCGTCGCGACCGTCAAATTCGCGGGCGATGCAACGATCTCCGCGGGTTATCCCGAAGGCTTCGATCCATCGGGCGAGGTGACGCTCGTGGTGCGGCCGGAGCATGCGGACCTGGTGCCCGACCCAGCCAAAGGCACCATCGCCGGGACGCTTTCCAACATCGTCTATTTCGGCACCGACACGCACTACCACGTGAAGCTCGACGGCGGCGAAGACTTCATCGTGCGCCACCAGAACAGCCGCTCATCGCCGGTGACTTACGCGGCCGGCGCCAAGGTCGGCATCCAGTTCGAGGAGGACGCCGCCCGCGTCCTGAAAGACTGATGACGACAGCCACGCTCTCTCCAACCACGCTCTCGAAGGCCGCGTCCTTCGAAGCCCAGGCGGTGAAAGCCGGTGCAAGGCGCAACCGTCTGCTGTCGCTGCCGGCGCTCATCATCATCGGCATCTTCGGCGTGCTGCCGCTCATCATCATCTGCGTCTACTCGTTCCTGGTCGCCGCGCCCTATGGCGGCGTGCAGTGGCAGTTCTCGACCGACGCCTATCTCAACTTCCTGTTCCAGCGCGACATTTTCGACGACACGCTGCAGTTCACGCCGGACTTCCTAATCATCTACCTGCGCTCGTTCCTGTTCGCGGTGGTGACCACGGTGATCTGCCTGCTGCTCGGCTTCCCGACCGCCTATTTCATGGCGACGCGCCCGCCGGCGCAGCGCAACTGGTGGGTGCTTCTGATCACCATTCCGTTCTGGTCGAACCTTCTGGTCCGCACGCTGGCGATCATGTTCATCATCCGCGACGAGGGGCTGATCAACAACGCGCTCCTGGCGCTCGGCGTGATCGATAAGCCGATCACGATGCTCTACACCAACTTCGCCATCCAACTCGGGCTGCTCTACGCCTTCCTGCCGTTCATGGTGCTGCCGCTCTATTCGAGCCTGGAGAAGCTCGACTTCCGGCTGGTCGAAGCAGCTTACGATCTCTACGCGACGCGCCGGCAGGTGCTGTGGCGGGTGATCATCCCGCTGTCCAAGCCCGGCATCATCGCCGGCTGCCTGCTCGTGTTCATCCCGGCGCTCGGCGCCTATGTGACCCCGCTGATCCTTGGCGGCGGCGTGCACCTGATGATCGGAGATCTCATCGCGCAGCAATTCGGTTCGGGGCGCAACTGGCCGCTCGGCTGCGCGCAGGCGCTGATCCTGATGGCGGCGGTGCTGGTGGCGCTGTTCTTCTACGTCCGCAACACGTCGGGGAAGGTGCAGCATGGCTGAGCCCCGCGTCATGGACATCAAAGACCAGCCCGGCTTCCGCTCGATCGCCATCATCTGCCTTCTGGTGCTCTATGTGCCGGTGCTGATCCTTATGATCTTCTCGCTGAACAGCGGCTCGCTGGTGACGCATTGGGAAGGCGTCACGCTCAGTTGGTACGGCACCGCGCTGCTCAACGAGGAATTCCACAACGCCGCCCGCAACACGCTGATCATCTCTATCACCGCGACGATCGTCTCGACGATCTGCGCCACGCTTGCCGCGATCGGCATGACGCGGGTCAAGCCGTGGCGCGGGCTTGCCGCGGCCTTCATGGTCATCAACCTGCCGCTAATGGTGCCGGAGATCATCACGGCGGTGGCGACGCTCTCCTTCTTCGCGCTGATTGCAGGCACGTTCGGGCTGAATTTCGGCATCGGCAACCTGATCCTCGCGCACACCGTGTTCTGCATCCCCTTCGCCTATATGCCGATCAGGGCGCGGCTGGAGGACATGGACCTGACGCTGGAATATGCAGCCGCCGACCTCTACGCGACGCCATGGAACGCCTTCAGGCGCATCACGCTGCCGTTGCTGGTTCCCGGCATCATGTCGGGCGCGGCGCTGGCCTTCATCGTCTCCTTCGACGATTTTACCATCACGCAGCTTGTCGCCGGCCCCGGCCAGACGACGCTGCCCCTCTACATCTGGAACCAGATCCGGCGTCCGATGACGCCAGAGATCAACGCCATCTCCACCATCCTGCTCATGGTGTCGATCCTGTTCGTCTCCGTCTCGTTCCTGATCGCGCGGCGACGCGCAAAATGATCCACGTGCTCCAACACAACAATGGGAAGGCAAGGAGAACATAAATGTCTACAAAACTGATGGCGGCCGTTTCCACGGCCGTGCTGCTATGGGCCGTGCCGGCGCTCGCCGACGGCGAACTGCATATCTACAACTGGGGCGACTACACCAACCCCAAGCTGATCGACAAGTTCGAGAAGCAGTACAACATCAAGGTGACGCTGGACGACTACGACTCCAACGAAACCATGCTGTCCAAGGTGCGCGCCGGCAATTCCGGCTATGACATCGTGGTGCCGTCCGACTACACCGTGAAGATCATGGTCGAGGAGGGCCTGCTCGAGAAGACTGAGCCCAACGCGATGCCGAACGGCAAGAACATCGATCCGCGCTTCGTCGATGTCTATTGGGACAAGGGTCGGCACTACACCGCACCGTGGCAGTTCGGCACGACGTCTTTCTCCGTCAACATGGACAAGTTCAAGGGCGATATCGATACGCTGGCGATCCTGTTCAACCCGCCGGATGAGTTGAAGGGTCAGATCAACATGCTCGACGACGTCAACACGGTCATGCATGCGGCGGAGCGTTACGCCGGCGTGCCGCGTTGCGGCGCCGACAAGGCCAACCTGAAGAAGATCAACGACATACTCACGTCCGCCAAGCCGTCTTGGAAGACCTTCAGCTACGACACCATCACCAAGATCACCTCCGGCGATGTCATCGTGTCGGAGCAGTGGAACGGCGCCAGCTACCGCTCGCGGCAGAAGATCCCGGCGATCAAATATGCCTATCCTAAGGAAGGCATCGAAGGCTGGATGGACAATGTCGCGGTGCTGAAGGGCGCCAAGAACCTCGAAAACGCCAAGCTGTTCCAGGACTTCGTCATGGCGCCTGAAAACGCGGCGCTGATCTCGGAGTTCGCCGGCTATGACAATGGCATTGCCGGCAGCCACAAGTTCCTGTCGCCGGAGTTCGCCAACTCGCCGGAAATCACCCCGCCGGCCGGCTCGCCGACGCCCGAATTCGTCCAGCCTTGCCCGCCTGACGTGGTGGAGATCTACAACAAGATCTGGACCAACCTGCGCAAGTAATTTCGCAGGCAGGCATGACAGGAGGGGAGGCTCCGGCCTCCCCTTCGTGTGACTGTTTCTGTGCATGCCGTTTCCCAAAACCGCCGCGCACTTTTGGGCGACATGCATTGGGGAGGACTTGATGACATCGTACCGCAATTCCGATCCGCGGCCGCCGATCATGCAGGGCTCGCCACCGAAACTGGTGCCGCCGAAGCTCGATTGGGACCGGCCGCCCTGGAACCGATGGGCCTTCCAGCACGTGCGCGAGTTCCTGCCGACGGTCGAGGTCTGGCGCGGCAACGGCCATCGCCACCGCCTCGAGCGGGCGGAGGTCGATCTCGACGATCTACCAGTGGCCGACAGCAACGGAGCCCCGACGACGCTCGCGGGCTTGCTCGACGAGACCTATGCCGACGGCTTCCTGGTGCTGAAGGACGGCAGGATCGCCTATGAGCGCTATTTCAACGGCATGGATGAGCGGACGCTGCATCTGTCGCAATCGATGGCGAAGTCGGTCACCGGATCGGTCTGCGGCATTCTGGTCGGGCGCGGCCTGATCGATCCGGCGAAGCTGGTGACAGACTACCTGCCTGAGCTCGGCGAAACCGGCTGGGCCGGCGCCACGGTGCAGCACGTGCTCGACATGACAACGGGCGTGCGCTTTTCCGAGGAATACACCGATCGCTATTCCGAGATCGGCCAGGTCGATGTCGCCACCGGCTGGAAGCCGATCCCGCCGGGCAGCGATCCGGATTTCCCGTGGCCGTCGCATCTGTTCGAGCTGATCCTGCGGCTGAAGGACAAGGTGCGGGAGCATGGCGAGGCCTTCGAATACCGTTCGATCGAGACCGACGTGCTCGCCTTCATCATGGAACGGGTGAGTGGCAGGCGTCTGGCGCAGCTCGTCTCGGAAGAACTCTGGCAGAAGCTCGGCGCCGATGAGAGCGCCTGCTTCACCGTCGACAGCGCCGGCTACGCGCTGGCCGATGGCGGCTTCAACGCGACGCTGCGCGACTATGGCCGCTTCGGGCAACTGATCCTCGACAATGGTGGCGGCGTGATCCCGGCCGACTGGATCGAGGCGACGCGTACCGGCAGGCATGGGCCGAATTTCAGCCCGAGCCTTCCGGACGGCAGCTACCGCAACCAGTTCTGGATCGAGGATTCGCGCTCACGGTCGCTGATGTGCCGCGGCGTGTTCGGCCAATTGATCCATATGAGCTGGGAACACCGGATGGTCGTGGTGAAGCTTTCGACCTATCCGGATTTCCTCAATTCCGCCTATTCGGTGGCGACGCAGAAGGCGGTGCATGCCATCGCCGCCGCGTTGGCCTGAAGCCGCAAGTAGAATCCGAGAGAGTATCATGACCGGCAAGACCGCGTTCGAGACCCAATATGGTTTTGCCCGCAAGGATGTGCGGCTCCAAACCTGGCGGCTGGCGCCGTTCAACCGATGGTCGTTCCAGAATGTCGGCGAACTGGTGCCGAGCGCGCATGTCGCGGCGGCGCCCGGCGGCGAGGAGCAGGCGAAATCGCTTGGCGCATTGCTTGACGAGAAGGTCTCGCTCGCCGGCGGCAGCGAGACCGTCGCGAGCTTCCTGAAGCGTTCCGACACGGACGGACTGACGATCCTGAAGGGCGGCAAGCTGGTGGGCGACTGCTCGGCGCCGCATATGCCGTTCGGAGCCCGGCACATCGTCTTTTCGATCAGCAAGTCGGTGACGGCGATCCTCGCCGGCATACTGGAAGGCGAAGGGGTGTTTGACCCCAGCGCGCCGGTTACAGAGTACATTCCAGAAGCCAGGGGTTCGGCGTATGGCGACGCAAGCGTGCGCAATGTGCTCGACATGACGGTCAGCCTCGATTTCGAAGAGGACTATCTCGATCCGGAAAGTGTCTTTGCCCGTTATCGCCGCTCGACCCTGTGGAATCCGGGCGGCGGGTCGGAAAGCCTCGCGGCTTTCCTGCTGACGCTGCCGCGTCTCGCCGAGCCGCACGGGCAGACCTACCGCTACCGCTCGCCCAATTCGGACATGCTGGGTATCCTGGTGGAGCGGGCGTCAGGCAAGCGCGTCAGCGCATTGCTCAGCGAGAAGCTGTGGCTGCCGCTCGGCGCTGCGAGCGAGATGTCGGTGACGGTCGACATGGAAGGCACGGCGCGCACCGCCGGCGGCATGTCGATGACGCCGCGCGACCTTGCCCGCATCGGCGAGATGATGCGGCAGGACGGCATGGCCAATGGGCGCCGCATCGTGCCGGAAGCCTGGGTCCGAGACACGGTCTCGACCGGCGGCAGCCACGAGGCCTGGCAGCGCGGCACGATGGCGTTTCTGTTCCCGAAGGGGCGCTATCGCAACAAATGGTACCAGACCGGCCACGACAGCGGCGCCTATTGCGGCATCGGCATCCACGGTCAATGGATCTACGTCAACCCTAAGACGGAAGTGGTCATCGCCAAGATGTCGTCGCAGCCGGAACCTGTCGATGATCGGCTCGACGTTGACCTCGTCAGCTTCTTCGAGGCGCTGAGCGCCATGGTCTGAGCCGTTTGCCCGGCCGCATTCGTAGCTGTTTCCTGTGGACCTCCAGGGTCAGCTGAACACAGCGCGGTTGGCGCGGCAGGCATCGCAGCCTATGGTCGCTGCTCTTTTCGGCAGGAACGAGCATGGCATCGGATATCAAGCGCATCGCAGCAATCATCGCGGCCGAGATCGGCGCGCGGCCGGAGCAGGCCGCGGCGGCAATAGGGCTGCTGGACGAAGGCGCGACAGTCCCGTTCGTGGCGCGTTACCGCAAGGAAGTCACCGGCGGGCTCGACGACACGCAATTGCGCGACCTTTCCGAGCGGCTCGCCTATCTGCGCGAGCTCGATGCGCGGCGCGAGACGATCCTCGGCTCCATCCGCGAGCAGGGCAAGCTGACCGAGGATCTGGAAGCCAAGATCGCCGCCGCCGCCACGAAGGCCGAGCTCGAGGACATTTATCTGCCTTACAAGCCGAAGCGGCGCACCAAGGCCGAGATCGCCAGGGAGCGCGGGCTCGGGCCTCTCGCCGAGGCGATCCTCGCCGATCGCTCGAAAGTCCCGGCCGAGCTTGCGCTCGCCTATGTCACGGAAGAGGTGGCCGACGCCAAGGCGGCGCTGGAGGGCGCGCGCGACATCCTGTCGGAACAGTTCGCCGAAAATGCCGATCTGGTCGGCAAGCTGCGCGCCTATATGAAGGAACGCGCCTTCCTGCGCGCTCGGGTCGTGGACGGCAAGCAGGAAGCGGGCGCGAAATTCTCCGACTATTTCGACCATGTCGAGCGCTGGGCGGTCGTGCCCAGCCACCGCGCGCTTGCCATGCTGCGCGGCCGCAATGAAGAGGTGCTGTCGCTCGACATCGAGGTCGATGCCGACGACCAATCGCCGGTGAAGCCGGTCGAGCGCATGATCGCCAATGCCTATGCGATCGGCGGCAGCCTTCCCGGTGACAAATGGCTGATGGAGGTCGCCGGCTGGACGTGGCGGATCAAGCTGTCGCTGCATCTGACGCTCGACCTGATGCGCGACCTGCGCGAGCGGGCCGAGGAAGAGGCGATCCATGTCTTTGCCCGCAACCTGAAGGATCTTTTGCTTGCGGCGCCTGCTGGCTCGCGGCCGACCATGGGACTCGATCCGGGGATCCGCACCGGCGTCAAGGTGGCGGTGGTGGACGGCACCGGCAAGCTGGTCGCGACCACGACCGTCTATCCGTTCCCGCCGAGGAATGACGTGCGCGGCACGCAGGCCGAGCTTGCGGCGCTCATCCGCCAGCATAAGGTCGAGCTGATCTCGATCGGCAACGGCACCGGCAGCCGCGAGACCGAGAAGCTGGTTGCCGACATGCTGTCGGACCTGCCGGCCGGCGCGGGGCCGAAGCCGCTTAAGGTTATCGTCAGCGAGGCCGGCGCTTCTGTGTATTCGGCTTCAGCGACGGCAGCGGCGGAGTTCCCGGGCCTCGATGTCTCGCTGCGCGGCGCGGTGTCGATCGCCCGGCGCCTGCAGGATCCGCTGGCCGAACTGGTCAAGATCGAGCCGAAATCGATCGGCGTCGGCCAGTACCAGCATGATGTCGACCAGTACCGGCTCGGCCGTTCGCTGGAGGCGGTGGTCGAGGATGCGGTGAACGCCGTCGGTGTCGACCTCAACACGGCCTCGGCGCCGCTCTTGGCGCGCGTATCGGGACTTGGGCCGTCGCTGGCCGAGGCGATTGTCGCGCATCGCGACGCGGCAGGGCCGTTTGCCAGCCGCAAGGACCTGCTCAAGGTGGCGCGGCTCGGGCCGCGCGCGTTCGAGCAAAGCGCCGGCTTCCTGCGCATCCCGAACGGCGCGGAGCCGCTCGATGCGTCCTCTGTGCACCCGGAAGCCTATGGCGTGGCGAAGAAGATCGTTGCCGCCTGCGGCCGCGACGTGCGTGCGCTCATGGGCGACAGCGCCGCGCTCAAGGCGCTGGATCCACGCGTCTTCGTCGACGAGCGTTTCGGCCTGCCGACGGTGCGCGACATCATCGCCGAGCTGGAAAAGCCCGGACGCGACCCGCGCCCCGGCTTCAAGACGGCGACCTTCGCCGAGGGCGTCGACGACATCAAGGACCTGAAGCCCGGCATGCTGCTCGAGGGCACCGTCACCAATGTCGCGGCCTTTGGCGCCTTCGTTGATATCGGCGTGCACCAGGACGGGCTGGTGCACGTCTCGCAACTGGCCGACCGTTTCGTGAAGGACGCGCATGAGGTGGTGAAAGCGGGCGACGTGGTGAAGGTGCGGGTCGTCGATGTAGATATCAAGCGCAAGCGCATCGGGCTGTCGATGCGCAAGGATGGCGGCGAGGGCGCACCTCGCGGTGGACAACGCGATCAAGGCGGCGGCAAGCCGGCGCCGCGCTCGCCCGCGCCGCAGCGCCAGCCGGAAAAGCCTTCGCAAGGTGCTTTCGGCGCGGTGCTCGCCGAGGCGATGAAGCGCAAGTAGCTACCACGCGAGCACTGCCGGCTCCTTGCCGATCTGACCCAGCAGCCAGTCACGGAAGCTTGCCACCGGCGGGTGGCCGCGCTTGTCGTGCGGCACGACCAGATAATAGGCGCTGCGGCTCTGCATCGGGGTGCCCGGTGCCGGCACCAACTGGCCGCGCTGCAGTTCTCCGGCAATCAGGATCTCCGGCAGCAGCGCCACGCCGAGGCCCGCCATGCAGGCCTGGGCGACCGTGCCGAACTGCTCGAACTGCATGCCGGGCCCGGTCGGCGCCTCCAGTCCCTGATGCTCGAACCATTCGCTCCAGGCGCCGGGCCGCGTCGCCATGTGCAGCAGCGGCAGGCGGCTGATATCGGCCGGCGTGGCGATGGCGCGGGTGGCGAGGAATTCAGGCGAAACCAGAGGCATCACGGTTTCGCGCATCAGAAGCGTGCAGTCCGCGTCCGGCCAGTCGGGCATGCCGTGATGGATGGCGGCGTCCAGCCGCTCGCGGGCAAAGTCGAAGCGGCCGATGCGGGTGGCGAAGTTGATGGTGATGTCCGGGTGTTGCGCAACGAAATCCGGGATCAGCGGCATCAGCCAGCGTGTGCCGAACGTTGGCAGGATCGCAACGTTAAGGATGCCGCTATGCCGATTGCTCATCAATCCGAGCGCTGCGTCGCGTAGCTGGCCAAGTGCGGCGCGCACCGCTTCGGCATAGATCTCGCCAGCGGCCGACAGCCGGACATTGCGGCTGTCGCGCTCGAAAAGCCGCCGCCCGAACTGCTCTTCCAGCAGGCTGATCTGCCGGCTGATGGCGCCTTGCGTCAGATCGAGCTCGCGGGCGGCTGCCGTGAACGAGCCGAGACGCGCCACCGCCTCGAAGGCGGCAAGCGCGGCGGTGTTCGGTAACAGGCGGCGTTGCATGTTCATGATCCATTACTATCGCTCATTGATCTGTGATGCAATTTTGTTTGATTTTTCGCTGCGGCGGGCGGATAAGCCGGGCACGTCAAAAGATACCGGGAGCGAGGCCATGGCCGCCGAGAAGAACGCCTTCGTGTGGAACGATCCTTTCCTGATCGAGGACCAGCTTTCCGAGGACGAGCGCATGGTGCGCGACGGCGCCGCCGCCTTCGCGGCCGACAAGCTGGCGCCGCGCATCGAGGAAGCCTATGCCGAGGAGAAGACCGATCCTTCGATCTTCCGCGAGATGGGCGAGGCGGGCCTGCTCGGCATCACCATTCCGGAAGAGTATGGCGGGCTTGGCGCCGGCTACGTGACCTATGGGCTGGTCGCGCGGGAAGTCGAACGCATCGACTCGGGCTACCGCTCGATGATGAGCGTGCAGTCCTCGCTGGTCATGTATCCGATCCATGCCTACGGTTCGGAAGCGCAGCGCAGGAAATACCTGCCGAAGCTCGCCTCGGGCGAATGGATCGGCTGTTTCGGCCTCACCGAGCCGGATGCCGGCTCCGATCCGGGCGGCATGAAGACGCGCGCCGAGAAGACCGCGAATGGCTACAGGCTCTCCGGGTCCAAGATGTGGATCTCCAACGCGCCGATCGCCGATGTCTTCGTCGTATGGGCGAAGCTGAAGGGCGATAACGGCAAGGACGAGATCCGGGGCTTCGTGCTGGAGAAGGGCATGAAGGGGCTGTCGGCGCCAAAGATCGGCGGCAAGTTGTCGCTGCGGGCGTCGATCACCGGCGAGGTGGTGCTGGAAGGCGTCGAGGTCGGCGAAGACGCGCTGCTGCCCAACGTCCGAGGCCTCGGCGGTCCCTTCGGCTGCTTGAACCGGGCGCGCTACGGCATTTCCTGGGGCGCCATGGGCGCCGCGGAGGATTGCTGGCACCGGGCGCGGCAGTATGGTCTCGACAGGAAACAGTTCGGCAAGCCGCTCGCTGGCACGCAGCTCTTCCAGAAGAAGCTCGCCGACATGCAGACCGAGATTGCGCTCGGCCTGCAGGGCTCGTTGCGCGTCGGCCGGCTGATGGACGAAGGCAAGATGGCGCCGGAGATGATCTCGATCGTCAAGCGCAACAATTGCGGCAAGGCGCTCGACATCG
>RXJA01000011.1 GCA_003963455.1 Hyphomicrobiales bacterium | reverse complement strand
AGGTCGAAGAGCTGCGGCGGATCGAGCTCGCAATGGACGAATTTGTATTTGCCCTCGCGGATCGCCACCATCGGCGCGTAGGAGCCTTCGGCCGCGTATTCCATCAGAACCGGCGCCGAGCGCTCCTTGCCGGCGGCAAGCGGCAGCAGCGACTGGCCGTCCGTCCATGGCGCGATCCCGCTCATGTCGATGCCGGCGAGGTCGCAGAGCGTCGGCGTCACGTCGAGATTGGAGACGGGCGTCGCGATCAGCCCGGCCTTGATGCCCTTGCCGGCCATCATCAGAGGCACCCGCGCCGCGCCCTCGTAGAAGCACATCTTGAACCACAAGCCGCGCTCGCCCAGCATGTCGCCATGGTCGGAGCAGAACATCACGATCGTGTCGTCGGCCATGCGGGTGCGTTCCAGCACCGACAGCAAGTCGCCGACCTTGTCGTCGAGATAGGAGATATTGGCGAAATAGCCGCGCCGAGAACGGCGGACCTGCTCCGGCGTGATGTCGAAGCTGTCGTAGTCGGATGCCTTGTAAAGCCGCTTCGAATGCGGGTCCTGGCTGTCGTAGGGAATGAAGCCCACCGCCGGCTCCAGCGCCGGGCAGTCCTCATAGAGGTCCCAGTATTTGCGCCGCGCGACATAGGGGTCGTGCGGATGGGTGAAGGAGACGGTCAGGCACCACTGGCGCCGGTCTGCGTCATCAGATGCGCGGGCGAACTCATAAAGTTTCTGCGTCGCGTGGAAGGCGACCTCGTCGTCATACTCCATCTGGTTGGTGATCTCGGCGACGCCCGCGCCGGTGACGGAACCCAGATTGTGGTACCACCAGTCGATGCGCTCGCCGGGCTTGCGATAGTCGGGCGTCCAGCCGAAATCGGCCGGATAGATGTCGGTGGTCAGCCGCTCCTCGAAACCGTGCAACTGGTCGGGGCCGACGAAATGCATCTTGCCGGAAAGCACGGTGTGATAGCCGGCGCTGCGCAGATGGTGCGCGTAGGTCGGGATCGAGGAGGCGAACTCGGCGGCGTTGTCATAGACCTGGGTGCGCGACGGCAGTTGCCCGCTCATGAAGGAGGCGCGGCCCGGCGCGCAGAGCGGCGAGGCGGTGTAGTTGCTGGCGAAACGCGCCGAGCGCTGGGCCAGCGCTTTCAGATGCGGCGCATGCAGGAAATCCGCCGGACCGTCCGCAAAGAACGTGCCGTTGAGCTGATCGACCATGACGATCAGGAAATTGGGTCGCCGGGTGGTCAAGGCAGGCTCCGTCCGTTGAGCTTGGTTTCGAGGTAGTCCTCGACGAGCGCGATCGCGGTGGCTGCGTCGGGCACCCCGTCCTTCAGCGCGCGCCGGATATAGAGCCCGTCGATGAGCGCCGCGGTCGCCTCCGCCGCACGGTCGGCTTCGTGGCGCGGCAGGATGCCGGTCAGGCCGCTCATCAGGTTGGAGTGCAGTCGCCGCGCATAGATCTTGAGCAATCGGCGCAGAGCCGACGATTTCTGCGCCTCGACATAGAAGGCAAGCCAGGCGGCGATGATCTCAGGCTGGAACTGGTCATCGGAGAAGCTGACCGCGACCACGGACGAGACGCGCTCACGCGCTGTGCCGGCAGCGTGAAGGGCGCGCCTTGTGTCGATATTGAGCTCCGTCAGGATGTGCCGCATCGTCGCGAACAGCAACTCGTCCTTGGCGCCGAAATAGTGATGCGCCAGCGCCGACGACACGCCGGCCCGGCCGGCGATCTCCGACATCGTCACGTCCAGCGATCCGCGCTCGCCGATCGCTGAGATCGTCGCGTCGATCAGCGCCTTGCGGCGCACAGGCTCCATTCCGATTTTCGGCATTTGGGGATCCGGTTCCGCCACGAGGTTATTTTTTATTGACGCGTCAATCAATAAAAAATTGACGTCGAGATCAACCGATCGTGTGGCTCTGGCCCATCCCAAGGTCTGGAAAACGGTTCATTGTTGAACAATATTGAATCACGTGCCGCACGCGATCGTGTTAGGTTGCGGCGCAAATGGAGGCTGCCATGACCGCATGCATCGTCGGCTGGGCGCATTCGCGCTTCGGCAAGCTCGAAGGCGAAACGCTGGAGGGCCTGATCACCAAGGTCGCCGTCGAGGCGCTCGACCATGCCGGCATCGGCCCGGACGATGTCGACGAGATCGTGCTCGGCCATTTCAACGCCGGCTTCTCCGCGCAGGATTTCACCGCGAGCCTCGTGCTGCAGGCCGATGATCGTCTGCGCTTCAAGCCGGCGACGCGCGTCGAGAATGCCTGCGCCACCGGTTCGGCGGCGGTAAGGCAAGGCATCCGCGCCATCGACGCCAATGCCGCCCGCATCGTGCTGGTGGTCGGTGCCGAGCAGATGACGACCACGCCCGGTCCGGAGATCGGCAAGAACCTGCTCAAGGCCTCCTACCTGCCGGAAGATGGCGACACGCCGGCAGGCTTTGCCGGCGTCTTCGGCAAGATCGCGCAGGCCTATTTCCAGCGCTACGGCGACCAATCGGACGCGCTCGCCATGATCGCCGCCAAGAACCACAAGAACGGCGTCGACAATCCCTACGCCCAGATGCGCAAGGATTTCGGCTATGAGTTCTGCCGCCAGGAGAGCGAGAAGAACCCGTTCGTTGCCGGTCCGTTGAAGCGCACGGATTGCTCGCTGGTCTCGGACGGCGCGGCGGCGCTTGTGCTCACCGATACCGCGACCGCGCTGAGGATGCGCCGCGCCGTCGCCTTCCGCGCCAATGAGCATGTCCAGGACTTCCTGCCGATGTCCAAGCGCGACATCCTGGCCTTCGAGGGCTGCGAGCACGCCTGGAACCAGGCGCTGAAGAATGCCGGCGTCACCCTCGACGACCTTTCCTTCGTCGAGACGCATGACTGCTTCACCATCGCCGAACTGATCGAATATGAGGCGATGGGTCTGGCCAAGCCCGGCGAGGGCGCCAGGCTGGCGCTGGACGGCACGACGGCCAAGGACGGCCGCCTGCCGGTCAATCCGTCCGGCGGCCTCAAGGCCAAGGGTCACCCGATCGGCGCCACCGGCGTGTCGATGCATGTGCTCACCGCCATGCAACTGACCGGCGAGGCCGGCGGCATCCAGGTGCCGGGCGCCAGGCTCGGCGGCATCTTCAACATGGGCGGCGCGGCGGTGGCCAACTACGTTTCAATTCTCGACCGGATCAGATAGAAGCGGCCCGCGTTCAGGCGGTGCCCCTTGGGCGCGCTGGTGCGGGAGGCGATATGGCAAATCCGGTTCTGGTCGAAGTCACGCGCGGCGCGGTGGTTGAAAGCAGGCACCGCGGCGCGGTTTCCGTCTTCGATGCCGATGGCAAGCCCGTCTGGGAGATCGGCGACACGGAACGTCCGGTGTTCCCGCGCTCAGCGGTGAAGGCAATCCAGGCATTGCCGCTGGTCGAATCGGGCGCCGCCGACGCCTATGGCTTCGGCAACCGCGAACTGGCGCTGGCCTGCGCCTCGCATTCGGGCGAGCCGGTCCATGTCGAACTGGCAACGGCGATGCTCGCCAAGGCTGGCCTCGACAGGACGGCGCTGGAATGCGGCGCGCATTGGCCCTCGAGCCACGATGCAACCATCGCGCTCGCCCGCGCCGGCGGCGTACCGAATGCCTTGCACAACAACTGCTCCGGCAAGCATTCCGGCTTCCTTTGCACCTGCGTCCACGCCGGCATCGCCCATGACGGCTACGTCAAGGCCGGCCATGCGCTGCAGGAGATGGTGCGTGACGCGATGCAATCCGTGACGGGGGCCGCGCATGACGTCGACCATTGCGGTATCGACGGCTGCTCGATCCCCACCTATGCCGTGCCGCTGAAGAGTTTCGCGAGGGGATTTGCCCGCATGGCGACGGGCCGGGGCTTTTCGCCCGAACGCGCCAGGGCGGCGAAGCGGCTGCTTTCGGCTTGCATGGCCGAGCCGTTCCTCGTCGCGGGCTCCGGCAAGGCCGATGTTGCGCTGATGCAGGCAGCACCGGGCCGCATCTTCGTCAAGACCGGCGCCGAAGGCGTCTATTGCGCGGCATTGCCCGAACTTGGCCTTGGCATCGCCTTGAAATGCGATGACGGCGCCGGCAGGGCGGCGGAGGTGATGATCGCCGCGGTGCTGGCAAAGCTTTTGCGCGGCGATGAGGCGCTTGCGGCAAGGCTCAACGAACTGGCCCGTCCCGCGGTCGAAAGCCGCGTCGGCGCCAAGGTCGGCTTGCTGCGGCCGACGGCGGCGCTCAATTAGCCGTCTTCAGCGACAGCACCAAAGTCATTGGATTCTTTGGCGAAGCCTGGAAGCCACAGTGCTCGTAAAACGCCTTGGCCTTGTCCGATATGGCATGGACCAAGAGACCGCGAATGCCGAGAATGGCTGCTGCTTGACCGGTCCGCAGCACCGCGTCCTGCAGCAGGGCGACACCCAGACCCCTGCCTTGCCGGGTTGCATCGACAGCGAGACGGCCAAGTATAGCCATGGGCACGGGATCGGGCATATTGCGGCGGATCGAACCAGGAGCATCCGCCAAGTCGAGTCCGCCTGATGAAAGGCAATAATAACCGACGACGCGCGTGCCTTCCGCAATCACATAGGTTCTGGACGCGCCGCTGACTTGATTGGCGCGCGCCCGCCGTCGAAGCCATTGATCCAGGCTGTCGGTCCCGCTTTGAAAAAGGTCGAGTTCGTGCGTATCGGCAAGAAGAGCTGGCGCCGATAGCATCAGTCCCGCCAGGGCTTGGGCGCATTCATCAGGCGGGCAAATCCCTCGCCGCTCGGTGGCTGATCGAGGATATCGAGATAATGCTGATAGCTCTCGGCATCGACCTTGACGAGCGTCTGGTCGAGCAGCGTATCTTCGGCCGCGCGGTAGGCGGCATCGATCATGAAGTCGGAGCGGGTCTTGCCACGTATCTTCGCGGCCCGGTCGATCAGGATGCGGACATCCTCGCGGATACGCAGATTGACGGGCCTAGCGTGGGTGTCCTGGTTTTTGGTGGCCATGGCGATGTTTCCTTCCTCATTGATATAGCATCTTTGCATACACAATGTGTATCTGAATCTGAGGTCAGCTAATTTCGCCGCTCACGATCCGGAAAAACGCTGCCCGCCAATAAAACCGAACAGCAACGAGTTCATGTTTCTTGCTAGTCTCTCCTATCGAACAGGAGCTGGGTGCTGGGCATGCTGGAAACGGACAAGGTGTTCGCCGGGTCGATCCCGGAGAATTACGATCGCCATATGGTGCCGCTGATTTTCGAGGCCTATGCCGCCGAGACCGCGCGGCGCGCGGCGTCCTTGTCACCCGTTGCCATATTGGAAACCGCCGCGGGCACCGGGGCCGTCACCCGCGCGCTGGCGCCACGGCTTTCTCCCGGTGCGAGCTATACCGTAACAGACCTCAACCAGCCGATGCTCGACTACGCGGCGTCGCGCCAGGGTCCCGACAGCCGCATCGCATGGCGCCAGGCGGATGCCTCGAAGCTGCCTTTCGAGGATGCGGCGTTCGACCTCGTCTGTTGTCAGTTCGGTGCCATGTTCTTTCCCGACCGCGTCGCCGCCTATCGCGAGGGAAGGCGGGTCCTGAGGCCTGGGGGGCATTTCCTGTTCAGTGTCTGGGATCGCATCGAGGAAAACATCTTCGCCGATGACGTGACGAATGCCCTGGCCAGGATTTTTCCGGACGATCCGCCGCGCTTCCTGGCGCGCACGCCGCACGGTTACCACGACAAGGCGCTGATCCGTAGCGATCTGGAGGCTGCCGGCTTCTCCGATGTGACGATCGATACTATAGCCGAGCAGAGCCGTGCATCCTCGCCGCGCGTTCCGGCCGTGGCCTATTGTCAGGGCACCCTGCTTCGCAACGAGATCGAGGCAAGGGAGCCGGGACGATTGGCATCCGCGACCGACTACGCTGAATCCGTGATCGCCGACAGACACGGCCATGGCGAGGTCGCCGCCAAGATCCAGGCGCACATCATCGTGGCCTCGGCCTAGCTCACCTTGTTGCGCTCGACGGTGAGATGCGCGTAGCCGGTATCCGTTGACTGCGACAGGTCCCCGGTCACCGGGTCGGCCCAGCGCTGGCCGATGATGGCGCCGTTTTTCGCGCCGTCGATGACGTTGTCCGAGATGACCGCGGTGCCGGCGCCTTCGACGACCGAAACAACAATGCCGGTGCCTGCCTTGCGGATGATGTTGCCGGTCGCCACGAGGTTGCGCAAGTAAGGCCCCCAACCGAGTTGCATGCCGTAGAGCGGCGCGTTCTCGACCACGTTGCCGGAGACGGTCGTGTCGGCTTCGGCGCTGATGCCGACGCCGAAGCCGGGCGGGTCGGCGGTGTAGGGGCCGGTGGTCGACAGGTTGCGCACGATGTTGTTCGAGCAGACCGCCATGCGGCCGCCCTCGTTGAAGTTGACGATCGAGATGCCGTTGGCGGCGCCGTCGACCAGATTGTTGCTTAGGATCGCGCCTTCGAAGGAGAATTCCGAATAGATCCCGGTCTCGCCCGAGCGCGAGCAGGTGTTGCCGGTGATCTGCAGATTGCTCGAGCTGTTGGCGCGGATGGCCGAAAAGGCGCAGTCGGAGACGACATTGCCCGAAATGATGACGTTGCCGGCGCGGAACGCGTTGATGCCGTTGCCGTTCTGGCCGGTGCCGCCGCTGCGCGCGCCGATGCGCTGGACACGGTTGCCGCTGACGATGGTGCCGTCCTCCGCCGCCTGCCAGCGATGCACGAGGATGCCGCCATTGGCGCAGTCGGACACGGCGTTGCCGGAAATCTCCAGCCCGCCGGCCTCCACCGAATAGATGCCGGCGTCCGCGGCGCCCGAAATATCGCAGCGGCCGATACGCCCGACGGCATGTTCGAGCGCCATCCCGTTCTTGCCGCTGCCGGTCACCTGGCAATTGTCGATGACGAGATGGCCGACGCGGCGCAGATCGAGCAGCCCTTGCGCGTAATCGGCAAGCCAGCGGTTGGCGCCGTCGAACACCAGGCCGCTCAGCTCGATATGTTCGGCCTGTTCGGCCATCATCAGGTGGCCGTTGCCGCCATAGACGATGCGTGTCGCGCCCGGCACGCCCGAAAGCCGCGTGCGGGCCGGTAGTTTGAGGTTCGAGACGAGATAGGTGCCGGGCGGCAGGAACACCGGCTGGTCGCGATCGCTGGCTTCGGCCAGCATCTTGGCGAAGACCTTGCTCTGGTCGTCGACCGCGCCGGGCTGCACGCCGATCTCCATGGCATTGATCGAGCCGCGCATCGCGGCCATCTCGATACCCGGCAGCGCCTTAGCCGATGCCTTGCCGGCGAAGGCGCCGGCGACAGCGAGGCCGGCGGTCCGGGCAAGCAGCGTTCGTCTGTTCAACATCGGCACAGGTCCTGGCGTTTCGCCCTGCATGTCGCAGGAATCGTGCCACAAGGGCTTCTCAGGCAAACCGCTTGTGCGTCGGTCGCGTCGGCTCTAAGTTCATCAGATGAGCAGAGCTTTCACCCGCGAAGAAGACAGCGAAAATGCCATCGCCGCCGTCGGCGAGCGGCCGATCAGCACCCACCGCAATCTGGTGACGGAGCGTGGCTTGGCCATGATCGAAGACAATCTCGCCGACCTGCGCGACATTCTCGCCAAGGCCGAGAGGAAGGGCGACCGCGAGCGCATCGCGGTGGTCTCGCGCGACCTGCGCTATTGGACCGCGCGGCGCGAGAACGCCGAGCTTTCCGTGCCGGAGCCCGGCAGTGACGTGGTGCGCTTCGGCATGGGCGTCACGCTGGAAGGCGACGACGGCAAGAAGGTGCATTGGCGTATCGTCGGCGAGGACGAGGCCGACCCGTCGAAGGGCTCGATTTCCCATGTCTCGCCGATGGCCGTGGCGCTGTTCGGCAAGAAGGTCGGCGAGGTCGTCAAGGTCAACGGCAAGGAATGGGAAATCGTCAAGCTCTCGGACAAGGCCGAGAGCTAGCGGTCGGCCTACTTTGCAAGCTTCTGCAGTTCAGCTTCGCATTTGTCCATGACAACCCGAGCGGCGCTCATTTGCCGTTCGTGGTCGTCGTGGCGGACTGGCCTTAGAATGAGGCCGTCGTCGGTTTCAATGATCTGGAACTCATCGCCAACCTGAATGATCTGGAACTCATAGCCGACCTGAAGGTTCAAGCTGTCAAGCATTTCGCTTGGCAGCTGTACGGCTCCTGATCCGTCCTCAAGCCCATGGATGACTGTCCTAAACACGATCGCGCCCTGGTTGTGTCGGTTGCTACAGAACAACCTTTCAGCCAAATCAGCAAGGCATCATTGATCGGCCAACAGCCGATCCATCAGCCGGTTCGCCGCCTCCGGTATTACCGTCCCCGGCGGGAAGATCTCCGCCGCGCCTGCCGCCAGCACCGCGTCATAGTCCTGTGGCGGGATGACGCCGCCGGCGACGATCAGCATGTCGGCGTGGCCGAGCTTCCTCAGTGCTTCCTTGAGCTCGGGGATCAGCGTCAGATGGCCGGCCGCGAGCGAGGAGGCGCCGATGATGTCGACGTCGTGCTGCACCGCCAGCTTGGCGATCTCGTCCGGCGTCTGGAACATCGGCCCGACGGTCACGTCGAAGCCCAGATCGGCAAAGGCGCTGGCGATCACCTTCTGGCCGCGGTCGTGGCCGTCCTGGCCCATCTTGGCGACAAGGATGCGCGGCTTTGCGCCGGATTTCTTCTCGAACGCCTCGATCTTCTCCTTGAGCCGATCGACCGCGGGATTGTCGCCGAGCGCGTCGCGATAGACGCCGGAGATCGTCAGCACAGCCGCCGTATGGCGGCCGAACACTTTCTCCAGCGCCAGCGAAATCTCGCCGACGGTCGCGTAGGCGCGCGCGGCGCGGATCGCGAATTCGAGCAGGTTCTCGCCGCTCTCGGCCGCGCGGGAGAGCGCGGCAAGCGCATCCTCGAGCGCCGCGACGTCGCGCGTGCCCTTGAGACGCTGCAGCTTCGCCAATTGCCGGGCCTTCACTTCGGCATTGTCGATCTTCAGCACATCGACTTCGATGTCGGTTTGCGGCCGGTGCGCGTTGACGCCGACCAGAATTTGCTCGCCGGAATCGATGCGCGCCTGGGTGCGCGCGGCGGCTTCCTCGATACGCAGCTTCGGAATGCCCTTCTCGATCGCCGCCGCCATGCCGCCGAGGTTTTCCACCTCCTCGATATGGGCAAGCGCGCGCGTCGCCAGGTCGTGCGTCAGCCGCTCGACATAGGCAGAGCCGCCCCACGGATCGATCATGCGCGTGGTGCCGGATTCCTTCTGCAGGATGAGCTGCGTGTTGCGCGCGATCCGCGCCGAATGGTCGGTCGGCAGCGCCATCGCCTCGTCGAAGGAATTGGTGTGCAGCGACTGGGTATGCCCCTGCGTCGCCGCCATCGCCTCGATCATCGTGCGGGTGATGTTGTTGTAGGGGTCCTGCGCCGTCAACGACCAGCCCGACGTTTGGCAATGGGTGCGCAGCGACAGCGAGCGCTCGTCCTTCGGCGAAAAGTTCTTCTTCATCAGGCTCGACCACATCAGCCGCGCCGCCCTGAGCTTGGCGACCTCCATGAAGAAGTTCATGCCGATCGCCCAGAAGAAGGAAAGGCGGGGCGCGAAGCGGTCGATGTCGAGGCCTCCCGCGACGCCGGCGCGCGCATATTCGATGCCGTCGGCGATCGTGTAGGCAAGCTCCAGGTCGGCCGTCGCGCCGGCTTCCTGCATGTGGTAGCCGGAGATCGAGATCGAGTTGAATTTCGGCATATGCCTGGAGGTGTAGGCGAAGATGTCCGACACGATCCGCATCGAAGGCTTCGGCGGATAGATGTAGGTGTTGCGGACCATGAACTCCTTCAGGATGTCGTTCTGGATGGTCCCGGCGAGATCCTTCTGGGCGACGCCCTGTTCCTCCGCCGCCACGATATACAGCGCCATGATCGGCAGCACGGCGCCGTTCATCGTCATCGACACCGTCATTTCGTTCAACGGGATGCCTTCGAACAACTGCCGCATGTCGAGGATGGAATCGATCGCCACGCCTGCCATGCCGACATCGCCGGCGACGCGTGGGTGGTCGCTGTCATAGCCGCGATGCGTGGCGAGATCGAAGGCGACGGACAGGCCCTTCTGGCCGGCCGCGAGGTTGCGCCGGTAGAAGGCATTGGATTCTTCCGCCGTCGAGAAGCCGGCATATTGCCGGATCGTCCAGGGGTGCTGGACATACATGGTGGGGTAGGGGCCGCGCACGAAGGGCGGCATGCCCGGATAGGTGTCGAGATTGGCGAGCCCCTTCAGGTCGCTCTGCGTGTAGAGGTGTTTGACGGCGATGCCTTCCGGCGTCATCCGCTGACCTTTGATCTCCTTGGCGGCGCGACGCGGCGCCGACCATCCGATCTGGCTGAAATCCGGGATCATGATCCGGCCCCGATCGACTGGTCGATGCGCGCCGGAAACAGCGGCTCGCAGGTCGCCACGCCCTCCGTCAGCGCCGGCCGCTGCTCCTGCGGCAGTGTCTCGACCGGCCGCTCGTTCGGCGCGCGATAAAGCGTCGTGCCGACGATGCCGCGCTCCCCCGACCGATAGGCCGCGTTACGCTCGGCGGCGGCCGTCCGCACGCGGTTCTGGATATGGCCCTGCTGCAGGCTGGCGAGCACGCCGCCCTCGGCTTCGATGCGCTGGAATTCCTCCCAGGCCACGGCGCAAAGATCGTCGGTCAGTGCTTCGACCGCTCCCGAGCCGCTGGCGGGGTCGGCGACATAGCCGACATGGCTCTCCTCGGCCATGATCAACTGGGCGTTGCGGGCGACACGGCGGGCGAAACCGGCCGGCAGACCATGCGCGATCGTGTGCGGCAGGATCGAGATCGAATCGGCGCCGCCGGCTGCCGCCGCGAAGCCCGCGATCGCGGTGCGCAGGATGTTGGTCTCCGGGTCGGCCATCGTCATCATGCGGTATGAGGTCTCTGCGTGGACGCTGGCGGTCGAGGCCGGGATCGAGCAGGCCTCCTGGATGCGCGCCCAGAGCTTGCGCAACGCCCGCACCTTGGCCATCGACAGGAACTGGTCCTGGTCGACGCTGAGCGCGAAGCCGATATGGGGTGCTGCGTAAATGAGCGGCTGGCGCGCCTTCTCGAACATCCTGAGATAGGACACGACCGACGCCATCATCGTGCCGAGTTCCTGCGCCTCCGTGGCGCCGGCATTGTGGAAGACGCGGCCGTCGGCTTCCAGCAGCACGCCCGGCACGCCCATCGAGAAGAAATGCGCCAGCGACTGCGGCATCGATTCCTGCAGCGCCTCGATCGAGGTGCGCAGCCGTCCGGTCCCGGCGAAGATCGCTGCCGGGTCGATGCCGAAGGAGAGGTTGAGCTTGGTCGGATCGGACCGGCGCCGGCTCAGGAAAGCAAGCAGCCAGTCGGCCACGGCGCGGCTCCAGGGATGCGCGTCGATGCGCACCTGCACGCGGTTGAGTGGCACCCCGTCGAGCACGGCCTCCAGCGCCTCCGCGGTGCGCGGCAGGCCATGGCCGAAGGCGTTCGGTGCGCCCTCGAAGACAAGCGAAAGTCCAGTCGCCCCCTGGGCGATGTCTTCCAGCGCTTGCGCGCTGGCCCGCGCAACGTCCGGGTCGTCGATCCGCTGGCTGACGATCCAGGGCGTCGTGGGATTTGCGCGCGGCAGCGGCTCGGCGGTCGTCGAGCGCTGGCTGAGCGGCTCGATGCGGATGCCGTCATCGGTATGCGAGACGAGCTTTTCCTCGAACGAACCGCCGGCAAGCGCCTTTTCCGCCAGCGCTTGCCAACGCTTGGCATCCGGGTTCGGAAGATCGACATCCCTGGTCAAGGCGCCGGCGCCCATCGCTCTCCTCGCTTCTCGGCCGCATCAGCCGGTCCAGCCAATCTAAGGTCGGGAACCGGATATCACAATGCACCATCAGGCCGGGTTCTCTCGCGGCCACCTAACCGATTGCCAAACATGCGCAAAATCCGCAAGCACCAAAGGCCAAATTCGAAACCGCCCAAACCCGACGCTGGCCATTGCCGCATGCTGCTTGCGTTACTATACCTCGGGTGAGGCCTTTGAGCGGAAACAGATTGCGGAGACCGGACATATGGCTGAAGATACCAGCATCTTCATCGGCGCCAGCCGCAAGCCCGACGATTCCTATCAGCGCGCGGAAGAGCTGCTGCTGCGTTATGGCAATCGCCACGGCCTCGTTACAGGCGCCACGGGCACCGGCAAAACGGTCAGCCTGCAGATCCTGGCAGAGGGCTTCTCGAATGCCGGCGTGCCGGTCTTCTGCGCCGACATCAAGGGCGACCTGTCCGGCATATCGATGATGGGCGAGGCCAAGGATTTCCTGGTCAAGCGCGCCGCGGAAGTGAAGCTTGATCCCTACCAGTTCCAGGAATTCCCGGTCATCTTCTGGGATCTGTTCGGCGAGCAGGGCCATCCGATCCGCGCCACCGTTTCGGAGATGGGGCCGCTGCTTCTGTCGCGGCTCATGAACCTCACCGAGGCGCAGGAAGGCGTCATGAACATCGCCTTCCGCATCGCCGACGAGGAGGGCCTGCTGCTGCTCGATTTGAAGGACCTGCAAGCGCTGCTCGCCAACATCGCCGGGCGAGCCGACGAGCTTAGCGCCCGCTACGGCAACGTTACGAAACCTTCAGTCGGCGCCATCCAGCGTACGCTGCTGGTGCTGGAGCGGCAGGGGGCTGCGAACTTCTTCGGCGAGCCGGCGCTGCGCATCGCCGATCTGATGCGCACCACGCGCGACGGCCGCGGCGCGATCAGCGTCTTGGCCGCCGACAAGCTGATGATGAATCCGAGGCTCTACGCCACCTTCCTTCTCTGGCTGATGTCGGAGCTGTTCGAGGAACTGCCCGAGGTCGGCGATCTTGACCGGCCCAAGCTGGTCTTCTTCTTCGACGAGGCGCATCTGTTGTTCGAGGATGCGCCGAAGGTGCTGATCGACCGCGTCGAGCAGGTTGTGCGGCTGATCCGCTCCAAGGGCGTTGGCGTCTATTTCGTCACCCAGAACCCACTCGACATTCCGGAAAAGGTGCTGGCGCAGCTCGGCAATCGCGTCCAGCATGCGCTGCGCGCCTATACGCCGCGCGAGCAGCAGGCGGTACGTACGGCCGCCGAGACATTCCGGCCCAACCCCGATTTCGACTGCGCAACCGCGATCACCCAGCTCGCCACCGGCGAGGCGTTGGTCTCGATGCTGGAGGACAAGGGCGTGCCGGCCATGGTCCAGCGCACGCTGATCCGGCCGCCATGCTCGCGGCTCGGGCCGATCACCGCGGACGAGCGTCGCAAGATCATCGCCGAGAGCCCGGTCGCCGGTCAGTACGATCAGGTCGTCGACCGCGAATCGGCCTTCGAGATGCTGCAGAAGAGGGCCAAGGAAGCACAGGACGCCCAGGCGCAGGCAAAGCAGCAAGACAGCGGCGGCTCGCGCTGGACCATTCCGGGCTTCGACGATGTCCCGGGAACAGGCAACCGGCGGTCTTCCAACCGTCAGACCGTCACGGAAGCCGCCATCAAGTCGGTGGTGCGCTCGGTCGGCTCCTCCGTCGGCCGCGCCATCGTGCGCGGCATACTGGGGAGCCTGGCGCGCGGGCGATGACGGACGTCAGGCGAGGCCTTGGCAGGTCACAATGGAATGAGCGGCGCGACCTCGCGGTCGGAGGGCCGGTCGCTCGATGAGAGGCCAGACACGACACCGGCGCGATCGGCCGCGCTGCGATTCTGGCTCATCTTGCGCTTGCCTTCGAGCTTCGCGATCGGCATGCGCAGGCCGACAATGCCCTTCAACTGCGACTGGATGAAATCCGCCGGCGCATCCGACACGGCCCAGGGCAAGATACGCTCGCCTTCATGCAGGTTGGTCAGGCGGGTCACCACCTCGAGCAGCCTGTCGGCATCCTCGAAGAACTCGATCGGCCCATGGGCGTGGACGGCGATATAGTTCCACGTCGGGACGACTTTCCCGGTTTCCTGCTTGGTCTGGTACCAGGCCGGCGTCACATAGGCGTCTGGTCCCATGAACATCGCCAGGCCATCGCCCAGCGGCGGCACGCGCCACTGCGGATTTGCCTTGGCGACATGGCCGTAGATCACCCCATGCTCGCCCTCGTTTTCGTCGAGCAAAAGCGGCAAAGGCGTCGCCAGCGGCCCTTCCGCCGTGGCGGTGACCAGAATTGCCAGCCGGGCTGCGCGGATTGTGGCCGTGAGGCTGTCCTTGTCGTCGTCTCGGAAGGCGGGGGGTGTGTACATGGCAAAACTCCTTGCGCATAAAATGCCTGAAGCCTGGCCAGCTTAGAACATCCAGCGTTGAAAGTTTTGTGTGGTCCAGCGGCACGGCATGGCATGCCGATGCAGGCTGCCGGGGATGATGGATTTTCGCCACAGCCCGGTTGCGGTGCCGGCTATATCGGCTAGGCACCGCGGACCCAAAGCCCGGGCTCAGAAAATCTCGTTGGTGAGCTTCTTCACCGGACCGAGCAGGATCGAGCCCGTCGGCACGCCGTTGTCGATCGGAATGGCCTGGCGCTCCGGCATGTCCTCTTCAGGCGCGCCGACATTGGCCGTCACGATGACCGGGGTCTTCGTGGGCACGCGGTCGTAAAGGTCGATGATGTCCTGGTTGATCAGGCGCACGCAGCCCGACGACACCGACTTGCCGATCGACCACCATTCGGGCGAACCGTGCAGGCGGTAGAGCGTGTCCTGGTTGCCCTGGAAGAGATAGAGCGCGCGCGCGCCGAGCGGGTTCTTCAGGCCACCGGGCATGCCGCCATTCTTGGCGCTGTACTGCGTCAGCTCCGGCTGGCGCGCCACCATCTCGTCCGGCGGCGTCCATTTCGGCCATTTCTGCTTCCACTGCACCTTCGCGTCGCCGGACCATTCGAAGCCGGCGCGGCCTAGGCCGACGCCGTAGCGGATCGCCTGGCCGCCCTCGCGCACCAGATAGAGGAAGTGGCCGGTGGTATCGACGACGATGGTGCCCGGGCGCTGGCCGGTCGGATCGGGAACGATCTGGCGCAAGAATCTGTGATCGATCTTGTTCACCGG
>RXJA01000439.1 GCA_003963455.1 Hyphomicrobiales bacterium | reverse complement strand
CCGCCTCCGGCCCCTCGTTGAGATAGAGGTCGAGCGCGACATCGAGCCCGTTGATCTCCGAGACCGAGGGCGTGAACGGAAACGGCTTGTCGCTCGACCAGGCATCTTCCCAGTCCACGATGCTCAGCATCGATGCGCGCGGCGCCAGCGGATTGGCCTTCATCTTGGCCCAAGCCCGCTCGCTGACGCCCATCATGGTGAGGCCGGGAGGGGCGCCCAGGCATTTGTTGGGGCCGGTGACATAGATATCGGCCTTGCAATCCTCGGGATGCGTCTTCATGCCGCCGAAGGAAGAAACGGCGTCGACGATGAAGTAGGCGCCATGCGCCGAGACCAGCGCGCCGATGGCATCGATCGGGTTGATGGTGCCGGACGGCGTGTCATGGTGACAGACGGAAACGACGGTGATTTCCGGATGCGCCTTCAGCATTGCCGCGACCGCCTGCGGGTCGATCGCCTCATTGTAGGGCACTTCGATTTCAAGCAGATGCGGCGAATAGCGTTTCGCCCAATAGCCGAACCCCTTGCCGTAGACGCCTGAAGCCAGGTTGAGCACGACATCGTCGGGTGCGATCAGGGACGCGGCCGCGGCCTCGAGGCCCAGTACCGGCTCGCCATGCAGAATGACCGGCTTGTTCGACAGCCGCATCGCCTTCTGCGCCTTGTGGGCCACCTTTTCATAGAAGAGCTGGAACGCCGGGTCGTAGTCGTAGAGCACGGTGCGGCCAAGGCCGCGCAGCACTTCGGGATAGGCGTTGACGGGCCCGGCGGTCAGGGTGATGACCGGATCGGCATGATCGGAATAGCGCATGGGAGTGGTCTCCGGATTGGCGGCGTTCAGCCGTAGAACTGGGTGCCGGTCTTGTAGGTCTTGAAGTTTTCCATGTCGTGCGAGTACATCAGCTCGGCGCCATGGTCCTCGGCCAGTTTCTTCACCTTGCGCATCGAATCGACGCCCGCGACCGGGTCGATGTGAAAAGACGCCTGGCACAGTGTTTCAAGGCTCTTCTGGGTGTAGGCGGCGTCGATGGTGAACATGATCGGCTTGCGCTTGGGGAACTCGACCAGCAGGCTGTAATGGCCGATCGAATGGCCGGGCGTCGAGATCAGCTTGACGCCCCTGGCGAGATCGACGTCGCCGTCGATGCCCTCGAAGGTCGAATTGGCGCGCGTCGTGCCTGCCAGCAATTGCGCGGTCGCGCCACGCGCCTCGGCTGCCTCCGCCGAGAAGCTCAGGTCGGAATAGCCGAGATGTTCGAAAGGCTGCGGATTGCATGCCTGCGGCACCTCCGAGCGATGGCAGATCTTCTTTGCGTGCGGAAAATACTTGTTGCCGCCGCAATGGTCGAAATGGAAATGCGAATTGACGACGACGTCGATGTCCTTGGGCTCGAGCCCGAGCAAGGCAAGCGCGCCGGGAATGGTCTGGTGCTTTTCCTGGATCGGCTTTTCGAAGGGCAGCACTTTCATGACATGGTCGTAGTCGTAGCCGGTGTCGATCAGGAACCGGCCCTCGGCATGCTCGATCAGGATCGAATAGACCGGAAAGCGTACTTCGCCGCCCGGGCCGCGATTCCAGAACACATGATAGCCGTCGAGGACGAGCGAGCCGCCGTCGAGCAGGTAGACCTTGGTATCCGACATTGTTGCCTCCTGTTTTGGCGCGGGTCCCGTCCGCGCATGTGATTGCTGTCAGCGCGCACCGCGCTCATATGGAATGCCGAGCGCGGCCGGCAGGCTGGCTCGCCTGCCGAACAGCACAAGCATGATCATTACCGCCAGGAACGGCAGCATCTGGATGACGTCGGTCGGTATGTTGATGCCCGCCACTTGCATGGCCGTCGTCAGCGACAGGCAGACCCCGAACAAGAGCGCGCCGAACAGCACCCAGACCGGACGGCCGCGCGCCAGCATGGCCAGCACGATGCCGAGGAATCCAGCGCCGTTGGTGATGAACGGAATGAACAGTCCCGCCCCGACATTGGCGAGATAGGCGCCGCCGAGCCCCGCCAGCGCGCCGGTCGTCAGCACCGCGATTGTGCGGGTCCTGACCACGTCTATGCCGGCGACGTCGAGCGCGGCCGGCTTGTCGCCGGCGGCCTGCAGATTGAGGCCGAGCTGCGTGCGCCGGTAGAGGTAGCTCATGGCGAACACCAGCGCGACCGCCAGATAGACGATCAGGTGATGCTTGAAGAATGCGGGCCCGATGACGGGAATATCCGACAGCAGCGGGATGACGGTCGCGTCCGCAGCCGGCAGGCGGGGATAGCTGCGCGAGAACTGGAAATGGTGAAGCAGCGCCGTAAGTCCTTCCAGACCGAGCGTCAGCGCGATGCCGATGACGATCTGGTTCAGCCCGATGCGCACGCACAGCAGCGCCATGATCAGGGCCACCGCGACGCCGCCGGCCGCACCCGTGAGGAAACCCAGCCACAGCGATCCGGAATAGAAGGAACCGACGAAGCCGAGATAGGCGCCGGCCAGCATCATGCCTTCGATGCCGATGTTGAGCACGCCGGCTTTTTCCGACATCTGCTCGCCGAGCCCGGCAAGCAGCAGCGGGATGGCCGCGGTGACGGCGCCAAACAGAAGCGCGCTGAGAAAGACTTCGCTGAACAGCCCGGTCATGCCTCAGGCCTTTCTCGACTGGTTGTAGCGATGGTCGACATACTCGGCGAGTGCGAGCACGATCAGCACGATGGAGACCAGCACCAGCGTGAAATGATTGGGCACGCCAAGCCGCCGCGCCGCGCTCTCGCCGCCGATCGACAGGACCGAAAGCAGGAACACGAAACCGATCGCGGCAAAGCCGTTCATGCGGGCGAGGAACACGGCCGGAATGACCGCCAGCCCATAAGCGGGATTCCAGTCGGCGCGGACATTGCCCTGCACGCCGATGATGTCGACGGCGCCGGCAAGGCCGGCGAGCCCGGCGGAAATGGCGAAGACCGCAATGGTCAGACCAGGCACGCCCAGTCCCGCATGAACCGCCGCGCGCGGATTGGCGCCGACGATGCGCAGCTTCAGACCGAACGCTGTGCGCGTCATCACCAGATGCACGATGATGATCGCGGCAAGGCCGAGCAGGAGGCCGCTGGTGATGGTGGTGTCGAACAGGCGCGGCAGCCGCTCGTCCACCGGCAGCGTGCGTGTCTGCGGCACGGTCGTGCCGGGATCGCGAAACACGAGCTTGACCAGGACATTGGCGAGCGAGGTGCCAAGGAACGTCATCATCAGCGTGGTGATGATCTCGTTGACGCCCTGATAGGCGCGCAGCAGCGCAGGCACCAGCGACCAGACCATCGCCACGACCATGGCGATCAGGAACGAGCAGATGAGCGCCAGCCATGCCGGCAAGATCTCCACCAGCACCGGAGCGCTGGCGGCCGCCGTGACCGCGCCGAGCAGGAACTGGCCGTCGCCGCCCAGATTCCACATGCCGGCGCGAAAGGCCACGATAAGGCCGGCGGCGAGAAACAGAAGCGGCGCCATGCGCGTCAACGTCTGCTGGATGCCCAGCGGCGAGAACAGCCCTTTCTCCAGCACATAACCGTAATAGGCGAGCGGGTCGACGCCGACGGCGAGCAGGATGCAGCCGGCGATGACGAGAGCGATGAGGATGGGCCCAAGCGTCATCAGCAACCGGCGCAGGATGTCGCGGCGTGTGGCCGCCCCGCTCGTGGCATCGAGCGCGGTGGCGCTGACAGTGGGTGCGGTATCGATGCTCATGCGGCGAGTCCGATCATCAGGCGCCCGACCTTGGTGCGGGCATCGTCGCTATTCTCGACGGCGCCTACGAGCGCGCCGTTGGCAATCACCGCGATACGGTCGCACATGCTGAGCAATTCCTCGAGGTCGGTGGAGATCAAGAGGACGGCAAGGCCGCGTGCCGCCGTGTCGCGGATGCGTTGGCGTGACGCCAGCGTGTTGGCGAGATCGAGCCCGTAGGTCGGCTTGTTGAAAATCACCACCTTCGCGCCTTCGGCCAGCTCGCGGGCCAAAAGCACCTTCTGGATGTTGCCGCCGGAGAGCCGGGCGACCGGCGTCTTCAGGCTCGGCGTACGAACATCATATTCGCGCACGAGCTCGGCGGCGCGCCTGTCGATCTCGGCGCGCTGCTCGACGCCGCCGCGCCAGAAGGGCGCCGCGCCAACCTGCTTGAGGAAGAAGTTGATCGAGACCGGGAAGGTGCCGACCGTGCCTTCGCCCAGCCGGTCGTCGGTCAGGTAGCGAAGACCATGCTTGCGGCGTTCGCCGACGCTCGCCGCCTCGATGGCGGTGCCCTCCAGCCGCACCGAACCGCGGGTCGCGGCGCGCTGGCCGGCCAAGGCCTCGGCCAATTGCTTCTGGCCATTGCCGTCGATACCGGCGATCCCGAGAATCTCGCCGGGGCGGATGTCGAAGGAGATCGACGACAGGCCCGGCGCGTTGTCGGTCGGCGCGACCGAGAGATCGGCGACCTGAAGCAGCGGCGCGGCATCGGCGCGAATGGTTCGGGTAGGACGCTGCGCAGCTTCGGGATCGTCCTTCTGCTTGCCGAACATCAATTCCACGATCTCCGAGATGATCTCCTGCTCACCCAGCGCGCGAAAACGCTCGGGCGGGATCTCGCCGACCTTGCGGCCGAGTTTCAGCACCGAGATACGGTCGCCGAAAGCCGCCGCCTCCTTGAGCTTGTGGGTGATGAAGACGATCGCCAGGCCCTTCTCGGCAAGGCGGCGCATCAGCGCGCCGAGTTCCTCGATGCCCTTGGGCGTCAGCATCGAGGTGGATTCATCGAGGATCAACAGCCGGCTGTTGCGCACCATGGCGCGCAGGATCTCGACCTGCTGCTGCTCGCCGAGCGAAAGCTCCGACACCTTGGCATGCAGCTTGACCGTGATGCCCAGGCTGCGGGTGATCTCGGCGACGCGCGCCGCCAGCTCTTCGGTCCTGGGGCGCTGCCACCAGGGTCCGCCGAGCAGGAGGTTTTCCGCCACCGTCAGCGTCGGCACCAGCATCATGTGCTGGAACACGGTGCCGATGCCCAGCGCCAGCGCGTGGCGCGGCGAGGTGATCGGCGTCGGCTTGCCGTCGACCAATATGCGCCCCTCGTCCGGCTGCTGCAGTCCCGACAGCATGCCGATCAAGGTGGATTTTCCCGCGCCATTCTCGCCGAGCAGCACATGCACCTCGCCGGGACGGATCGACAGGTCGATGCCGTCATTGGCGACGATGCCGGGAAAGCGTTTGGTCACGCCTTCGAGCGCGACGATATCGCGCTTGCCGGCGGGCGATGAAGAAAGACTGCTCATGAAAGCCCAGCACTGGAAATACGGGAAATATCCGGAGGGGTGAACCGATCGCCCCTCCGGAAGCAGGCTCGTGGTCGCCTTACTGGGCGACGCTCGTCATCAGCGCCCTCACGGCGGCGGCGTCATAGACCGGATCGACCTTGATCTTGCCGGAAATGACGTCCTCGCGCAGCGCCTGGATTTCAGACCAGACCTTGTCCGGGATCGCGGCGGTCTTCAGCAGCTTGACCGAGTCGTCCTTGAGGCCGATCGAATAGTGCTTGGTGCCGAACGTGTCGGCCTTGATGTCGGCGATCATCGCCGCGTAGACCGGCTCGATGTTCCACACCACCGACGACAGCAGGAAGCCCTTGTCGATCGGCGACTTGTCACCGATGACGTCGATGAAATAGACCTTGCCGCCGTCGGCAGCCTTGGTCGTCTCGACCGCCTGCAGCATGCCGAAGCTCGAACCATTGCCCTGGCCGAAGATGATGTCGGCGCCGGAGGCGATCACGCTTTCGGTGACGCGCTTGCCGCCCGCCGCATCGCTGTAGGCGGCCGGGCCGATCACCGCATAGGTGATCTTGACGGCCGGATCCTCGGCCTTCACGCCCTGCGCGAACGCCGCCGACTGCGAGTTCCATGACGGAGGTTCGCCCGAGACGACGATGCCGACCGACTTCGAGCGCGACATCTTGGCGGCAAGACGGCCGGCGAGATAGGCGCCCTGGTGACCGCTCAGCGTATAGTCGGCGACGAGACCCTTCTCCAGGCCGTTCGGCGTATCGACGATCGCCACCGGAACCTTCAACTCCTTGGCGATTTCAGGCGCCGAGGTGTTGTAGCCGCTGGCGTGGGCGATCAGCAGGCTGGCGCCGTCGGACGCCAGTTCCCGCAGCGTCGGGCGAACATCGCCATAGCCGAGGCCCTGGGCCACGACCACTTCGACGCCAGCGGCCTTGCCCGCCGCCTTGGCGGCATCGATGCCCTGCTGGTTCCAACCGTAATCGGTGCCTTCTTCCGGCGTCAGGATGGCGATCGACTTGACTTCGCCAGCAAGCGCGCCGCCAAGCAAGACGCCGCTCAGTATAACTGCACTCACACTGCTCTTCAGAAGCTTTAACATTTCACCCTCTCTGTTTCGATTTACCAATCAATATTCTTGTTGTTATTGCGCAGAAGCGAGATAGACTGCCTGAGAAAAATTTACCCATGGAGCTCAGGCAAAGTGAAGATTCGTTATGTCCTCCCGGTGATGCTGGCGTTCACATCGTTCGCCAACGCGGTTGAGTTGCACCATGTCATCGTCCGCAAGGGCACCGATGGGCTCGATATGGTGCCGTTGACGATTTCGAATGCGGGCAGTGAAGGGCTGTCGTGCAATGCCGACTTCGCCCACTGGTATTCGGCCGGGATCGCGACGGTCGAGCCAGGCAAGAGCGCTCGCCTCGAGCTCTGGTTCGACCCCAAGACGGGCACGTTCACGATCCTCAACGACAAGCGCGAGAACCTGCCCATCGAGCGGCTGTGGTGCGGTCTGTCGGGTCGCGCATATGCCACCCGCGCGCAGATCACGCTCGACCGCGCCGACGCGGCGAAAGGCGGGCGCGCCGTGTCCTGCGACATGGGGCAGGACAATCTGGTCTGCCGGTAGGCGCTCATCGACTTGCCCGTTCCAACACCGCGCGCCTCTTACTTCTTCGCCAGGAACGCGTCGGTGAAGACATCGTCCGCCGACAGGGTCGCCTTGAGCACGCCCTGGTCGGTGAGCGTCTTCAGGGTTTCCTCCCAATGCGTCTTCGTCATCCAGCCGAGGCCGTGTTCCTTGGTGTCGGAACTGGTGAAGGTCGATGCGATGTCGGCGTTGATCTGCGCCAGAAGCACATCCTTCTTGTCGGCATAGCCAGGTGCCGCCTTGGCCGTAATCTCGGCAGCCTCTTCCGGATGGGCCACGACATAGTCGAAGGCTTCCCGGTAGGCCTTGACGAAGCGGGCGACGACATCCGGCTTGTCCTTGATCATCTTCTCCGAGGTGAACAGGCCGGAGCCGTAAGCCTTCCAGCCATGGTCCGCGCCCATCATGATGCTGAGGGAGCCAGGGCCACCCGCCTTGGCCTCCAGTTCGGGAACCTCGGCGTCGACATAGCCGACCACCGTCTGGACCCGGCCCAGGAGCAGATAGCTCTCATAGGGCGGCGAGACGCTGTTCAACGTCATGTCCTTCTCGGTCAGGCCATTGGCCGCCAGGAAGCCCTTGAAAAAGATGTAGGTCGAGCCGGCCGGATGGATGCCGATGGTGAGGCCCTTGAGGTCGGCCGGCTTGGTGAGCTTCACCGTCTTGGCCAGCGAGATGATGGCCAGCGGCGAGTGCTGGTTGACGGCGGCCACCGCGACGACCGGGACATTCTGCGACCGGGCCACGGCGAGCGTGGGAAGATCGCCAAAACCGAAATCCGCGTTCTCATTGCCCACCAGCCGCATGGCATCCGGCGAGCCCGAACCCTTGCGGATCTCGGCGACGTCGATGTCGTTCTTGGCGAAGAAACCTTTTTCCTTGCCGACGAAGAACATGGCGTGGTTGCCGCGCACCACCCAGTCGAGCTGGACGTTGACCTTGTCGGCCGCCGAGGCTGCATTCGAGAAGCCAAGCACACCGGCGGCCGCGGCAACGGCGACTGCCTTGATAAGTGAGCGTCTGAGCATTTTTGTTCCCTTCTTATGATGTTGGTCGACGGAGGAGGCCTAGGCCTGGCTGAATTTCGGCGCCCATGGCACCACGATGCGTTCGAGTATCTCGGCTGCGTAGTAGAAGGCGATGCCCAGCACCGAAACGAGCAGCAGCGCCGCGAAGACGAGCGCTGTGTCGAGCTGCGTCGAGGCGAACTGGATGACGTAGCCGAGCCCATCCGAGGCGCCGGCGAATTCGCCGACGATGGCGCCGATGACGCTGAGCGTCGCGGCGATCTTGGTTCCGGCCATCAGGTTCGGCAGCGAGTGCGGGACGCGGATCCTGAACAGGATCTGCGTGGGGCTGGCGCCGACCGAATTCATCAGCGACAGCAGCGAACGGTCGACCGACTGCATGCCCGCCAGCATCGACAAGGTCACCGGGAAGAAGGCGATAACCAGGATCAGGCCGATCTTGGGCGCGAGCCCGTAGCCGAACCAGAGGATGAAGATCGGCGCCAGCGCCACCTTGGGCACGTTCTGAAACAGGACCACCAGCGGATAGAGCGCCCGCCCCAGCCAGTCGAAGCGCACGATGACCAGGGCGATGGCAATGCCGGCCACGACGGAGACGAGGAATCCGAACAGGATCTCGCCCGCCGTCACCAGTGTCGCCTGCATCAGCGTTCCCCATTGCGCGACCAGCGATCGCGCGATCTCGGACGGGGCGGGAATGATGAAAGCGGATATGGCAAAGATGCGCACTGCGGCTTCCCACGCCACGATCGTCGCCAGCAGAAGTATGACCGCCGGCAGCCAACTGCCTGTCGCCGCGCTCCAGCTCGCGGCAAGCCGCGACTCGGGGAGATTGGTGAGGGGTTGGTCGCTCATGACGCGCCTCCCGGCTGATGGCTGGCGCGCAGCATCGTGCGCAGTTGAACCACCAGCCTGACGAACTCCGGATCCTCGGTCACCGACAGGTCGCGTGGATAAGGCAGGTCGATATCGAGGCTTTCGGTGATCCGTCCCGGCTTGATGCCCAGGACGTGGACATGGCGGGACAGATGAATGGCCTCGTCGATGGAGTGGGTGACGAGCACGATGGTCTTGCCGGTGCGCTGCCAGATCTCCAGAAGCGACTGGCCCATCTGGTCGCGGGTGATGGCGTCGAGCGCGCCGAACGGCTCGTCCATCAGCAGCACCGCCGGATCGAGCGCGAGCGCCCGTGCGATGGCGACGCGCTGGCGCATGCCGCCGGACAATTCATGGGGGCGCTTGTGGGCGCTGTCGCCCAGTCCCACCAGTTCCAGCATCTCCTGGCCGCGCGCCCGCAAATCCGCGCGCGAGAGCGACTTGTCGGCAATGCTCAACAGCATCGATGCGTTGTCGACCGCATTTTTCCAGGGAAGCAAATTGGCGTCCTGGAAGACGAGGCCGATCATGCGCTTGCGCGTCGCCTCGACCGGCGAAAGCCCGGCGATCGAAACGCTGCCGCTTGTCGGATTGACGAGCCCGGCCAGAACCTTGAGCAGGGTGCTCTTACCGCAACCGGAAGGCCCGATGAGGGAGACGAACGAGCCCTTCGGTATCGAAAGATCAATGTTCTGCAGAATCAGTTGCCTGGTCAGGGTCACCGAAACGCCCCTGGCGGAGATCAGGTCGTCATGGCGGATATGGGCCGGCCTGCCGCCGGCTGCTCGAATGGTTTCAATACGCATGGCTCACCTCCGCATCCGCCGGCGTCAAGCGGTCCGTCAGGGCGGGTCTGGCGCAAGCGGCTGCCATTGCGAACGTCCCGAACCGACCGGCCTTATGAGCGTGACGGGCCATCGGCTACTCCCGGCCTTCCAGGATGCGCCGCACCGCGACGAGCTTGCGCGCCCGCTCGCCTTGCAGCGCCTTGATCTGCTCAGGTGTGTAGAAGAACATGCCCTCGCCGGACTTGATCCCGAACTTCGATGCATTGGTCCTTTCCAGGACCATCGGCGCGACGTCGTCGCGGTTGGAAAGATCGGCGTTGAGGAAGGACGAGACGGACTTGTAGATATCGAGGCCCGCCATATCGAGCAGCGCCATCGGCCCGATCACGGCGATCTTGTAGCCGATGCCCCAGGACACGCATGTGTCGAGGTCTTCCGGCTCGATGACGCCGCGCTCGACAAGGTCGACCGCCTCGCGCAGCAGCGCATAGAGCACGCGGTTTTCGACGAAGCCCGGAACGTCCTTCTTCACCACCACCGGCAGCAGGCCGATCGAGCGGATCAGGTCGCGGATCGTCGCCACTGTCTGCGGCGCGGTCTTCTCGCCGGCGATCACCTCGATCATCGGGATGATGTGCGGCGGGTTCGACCAGTGCATGCCCACCATCCGTTCCGGATGCGAGATATGCGCCTGCAGCTTGGTGATCGGGATGCCCGACGTGTCGGACGCCACGATCGTGTCCGCCGCTATCAGGCCGTCGATCATGCGATAGACGTCCGCCTTGATCGAAATGTTCTCGGGCACGTTCTCTATGACGAGGTCGGCGCCGGATACCGCATCGCCTATATCATCCGTGAAGCGAACCGTTCCGGGGCCAGCCGACGGTGCCGCGACACCCAGGGCGTCGAGCACGGACTCGGCGGTGCTCAGCATCGATCGCGCGCGCTCGATTGCTGCCGGGGCGACATCGTAGGCGGTCACATGCAGGCCGCCCCTGGCGAGCCGCGCGGCCATGCCCGGCCCCATAGTGCCCAGACCGATTATGGCGATACGCTGGATCATCACGCTGCCCTGCTTTCCGTTGCTGCTTTTGTCGCCGCGATGAGGTCGGCGGCCTTCTCGGCAATCATGATCACCGCCGCGTTGATGTTTCCGCAGACCAGGTCGGGCATGACGGAAGCGTCCACCACGCGCAGGCCGTCGACGCCGCGAATCCGCAGTTCCGGGTCAACGACCGAGGCGGCGTCCGCGCCCATCCGGCAGGTGCCGGCCGGATGATGCACGGTGATCGAGGTCTTGCGGATATGCTCGTCGATCTCGTCGTCGCTCTGGCACTTCGGCCCCGGAAAGAATTCCGCCTGGATGAAGGGCTGCATGGAAGGTTGCGCCGCGAGATCCCTTGCCACGCGGAAACCGGCCCGCAGCGATTGCCAGTCCTTCGGCGAGGCCAGGAAATTCTGGTGGATCAGGGGCGCCGCGAAAGGATCGGCCGAGGCCAGTTTCACCGCGCCGCGGCTCTCGGGCTGCGTGGCCACCACGCGCGTTGCGAAACCGTCCGGAAAAGGCGCCTTGAACGGCTTGAAATAGGGCCATGCGGCGAGCGGTGCCGCCGTGAAGAGCAGTTGCACATCAGGCAACGGCCGCTCCGGACCGCTCTTCAGGAAGGCGACGACCCCGCCGGGCACATCGCCCGAAAACCCGCGCCCCGTAAGGTAGGTCTTGGCGAAGTCCAGCCCGATGCGATCGGCGCGCATGTTGTGCAGGAACGGGCCCGGATTGCGGCGCCGGTACATGAGAATGACCGAGACGTGGTCCTGCAGGTTCTTGCCGACCGCGGGCAGGTTGATCCGCGTCTGGATGCCATGCGCCGCAAGCTCATCCGGCGCCCCGATGCCGGACAGCATCAGCAGTTGCGGCGTGTTGATCACCCCGCCCGAGAGCAGAACTTCCCTGCGCGCGATGATCGTCCGCTCGCTGCCGCGATGGCTTATCGCCACTCCGGTGGCGCGCGCTCCTTCCAGGATGATCTTCGTCGCCGTCGCTTCGGTAAGAACGGTCAGATTGGGCCGCCGCAGGACCGGCCGCAGATAGGCCGACGCAGTCGAACTGCGCCGCCCCTTGGAGATCGTCATCTGGAGGCGCCCGAAGCCTTCCTGCCGCTCGCCATTGTAGTCGTCCGTCTGCGGGTAGCCTGCCTGCACGCTGGCCTGTGCGAACGCCTCGATCAGCGTATCCTTGTAGCGGCAGAACTGGGTATTGACCGGACCGGAGCCGCCGCGAAAATGGCTCTCGCCCCGTTCCCAGCTTTCCTGCTTGCGGAAATAGGGCAGGACCTTGTCGTACGACCAGTCACGCAGCCCGCTGGCGGCCCAGCGGTCGTAGTCGCCGCGATTTCCGCGCACATAGGCCATGGCGTTGGTCGACGACGATCCGCCAATGACCTTGCCGCGCGCGCACTCGACCTTGCGCCCGCCGACATTGTCTTCCGGCTCGCAGAAATACATCCAGTCGTGGCGGCGCTCGGTCAGGATCTTGCCCCATCCGAGCGGGATATGGATCATGGGGTCGCGGTCCCAGCCGCCGGCCTCAAGCAACAGCACCGAGCATCCCGGATCAGCGCTCAGCCGATTGGCGAGCACGCAACCGGCCGATCCGGCCCCAACGATGATGTAGTCGTAGCTTTGCGCGTGCGGCATGATGCGTTTCATTGCCTTCATCCCGGCGCCCGGGCGCCAGGGAACTATTGAAACCGGGTCTGGAAATCCCGGCACCAGCCGGGACCGCCTAGGTATTCCACGAGGTGACCTGCGCTAGATCAGGCCAGCCTCTCTCAGACGCTGCGACCAGTGGTTCCATCCACGGTCGATCTGGGCGCCGACGAGCTTTCCCGCCGTCTTGACCTCGCCCGGCGACAGATACTTGACCTTGCCGATCTGCAGGCCGGCCGTGAGCGCCTTCGCTTCCTGCTCGAGATAGAAGGCCCGGAAGACCACCTCGCGCACCGAGTTGCCGACATTGACCACGCCATGGCGAGCCATCAGGACCACCGTCTGGTCGCCGAGGCTTCCGGCGATATCCGCGCAGACGTCATGGCTGCCGCCGAAGAGATCCGTCTCGTCGCCGTGCTTGTCACGGATCTCATAGACCGGAACCGACTCGCCCATGAAAGCTCCCATATGGGTGACCGGCCGAAGCGGCGTGTCGACGAAGCAGTAGGGCAGCACGGCGGGAGAATGGGTATGGAGCACGCACTGGACGTCCGGCCGGGCCTTGTAGATCTCGCTGTGGATGTAGCGTTCCAGATAGGAGGGCCGGTTGTCCGACGTTTCGCCTTCAAGATTGAAGCGCTGGATATCTTCGATGGTTATCAGGCTTGGGGCGAGCTTCTGAGCCAGGAAGAAGCTTTCGGGATCCTCCGGGTCACGAGCGCTGATGTGCCCGAACGTATCCAGGACGCCTTCGTTCAGAAGGATCTTCGTCGCTGTCACCAGCTCTTCGAAGACCTTCTGGCGCGCTGGGCTGTTGTCTTTCATTCCAATTCTCCCATTGCAGAGCGACAGCGACCATTTTTGTTCTTGTTATCGGTCGCAGGCGCCGCGGATTTCACTTGTTCTCGTAGAGGCCGACGATCCGGTTCTGCTCGATGATGTTGCCGGCGTATTTCTGCAGGAACTCCTCCCGGGTGGGCGTGCCTTCGACCTTCGTGTCCAGGGCATAGACCCAGAAGTAGTAGTGATGAATTCCATGGCCGGCAGGCGGCTGCGGTCCGTAATATTGCTTGTGACCGGCGCCGTTGGGCCCAACACGGAACCTCTGCTGCGCGTCAGAAAGGTCGGTGGTCGACGGATCGATGCCGTACACCACCCAGTGGGTGAAGCCGTTAGCCAGCGGCGCGTCTGGATCGTGGCAGATGACCGCGAGTTCCTTGGCGTCCGCCGGCACGCCGCTGACCGTCAGCTTCGGCAGGACATTGCCCTTGTCGCCGGCATGTTCGTCGCGCAGTTTCCCCAGCGGCTGGAAGTCCGCCGACGTGATCTTGAGGTCCTTGATGTTCAGGGGCATTCAATTCGTCCTTTACAAGATTCAATCAGCCAAGATGGCGGCCTTGAGGTCGGCGACGGCTTTGCCGCCGACGCGCTGGTGCACGCGCGAACCCGATGCAACCGCGACGCAGATCAGGAGCTCGTCGGGGCGCGGGCCGTCCGGCACGGCGAAGGTCACCGCGTCATAGTGTGAGCGGATGTAGAGCTCGTCCTTGTGGGCAAGCGGGATGTCGATGGCCGTGCCGGCCGCGGCAACCTTGCTGGCCGACGATATCCAGGCCTTGCCGCCGCCAACCTGTTGACGAAGCGGGTCGCCGAACGCAGTGGTGATGCAGGCAACGACATGTTCCTGCTCACCTGCCGTGCCGGCAATGCCGCCCTTGCCATAGCTTTCGACCGGCCGGTTGCCCAGCAGGGCCGCGGCCCGCTCGCCAAGCGCATGGCCGATGGCCGGGCTGGGTTCGATGAGCTCCGACAGGTCGACAACGAACTTTCCGGCGAAGGGGTTGCGTATGATGACGCCGACCGCGGCCTTGACGAGACTGACGCCCGGTGTTCCGCCGTCGTGGCGGATTTCGTGAATGGTGGAATACCAGCCCCGTACGTCGTAATTTTTCTCAACTTCCACCGAATGGTCCATTCTTGTCTCCCGAGCGCGCGCAGCCTCTACGCGCGAAAATTGTTTTGGTGGCCGGTCAGCCCGGTTATTGCGGCCACGAATACACGCGGCGAAGCGGATCGTAGCGGGCGGCCTCGAGGGCTGCCGGCGTGAACATGTTTCCCTTGGAAAGCGAGCGGTTCGCCGCGTAGTCACCGGACAAGGCCTGGCAGCGATCTGTGATCGGGCGAATGCGCTTCTCCCAGGCGACGAGCGCATCCTCGACCGAAGAGCCCTCCTCCAGGTCCTGCGACAGGCTGAAGGCGTTGACCATCGCGCAGCCGGCGCCCTGGGCAAGAGCGGGACACATGGCATGGGCGGCGTCGCCCACCAGCGCGACCTTGCCTTTCGTCCATCTGTCCAGCTTGTTCGTCTGGTACGTGTCGTAGCGCGCGGTCTCGAGCTTCGCTGCTTCGACCAGGCACGGCTCGAGGAAGGGGAACATCTCGACCCAGACCTCGAGATCCAGCGGAACTTTCGACCCACGCGGATCGGCGGCCGGCGCCATCAGACCCAGATACAATTCGTTTTCGTTACAGGGCGAGTAAAGGATACGTTGGACGCGCGGCCAGAAGTTCCACATATCGATGGTGTTGTCCCACTCGCCGTGGCCGAGTTCCTTCTTCTTGCGCGGGACGATCAGCCGGATGATTCCATCCTTGGACATCCAGCGGTCCTGCTTGAATCCGATGGAATCCCTGACCTTGGAGCCCACACCGTCCGCACCGACGATCAGGTCGGCCTCCAGAACCTCGCCGGTCTGCAGGGTCAGGCGGCCTTCCGGGTCAGCGGCGACAGCCTCGGAATCGACGCGAATATCGACCCCCAGGGCATGAGCGCGGCTGACGAGGGCGTTGTGCAAATGGCTGCGCGTCATGATGCGCCAGGGAAGGCCGTTGAACGTCTCCCTGGAGATCGACTTGTTATGCATCCAGGTTTCGTAGGTCGG